>NZ_JBJDRI010000037.1:0-42041 GCF_044987425.1 Microbacterium sp. ZW T5_56
GGTCGCGGAGGCCGACGCGGACGAGGTGGTCGTTCACGAATCGGCCATCGGGGTCGATGCGCTCGTAGACGGCACGGGCGTCGGCCAGTCGCGGCACGACCGCCTCGAGCCGTTCCCGATCGAACAGGTGCAGCTTGCCCCAGTGCGGCCGGGCCTCGAAGGGCGCAAGGGCGGCCTCGATGTCGACGAGCGCGGCCCGCACCTCCGCGTCGCGGTTCTCCCAGGTGAAGTGGATGATCACGCTGTCGCGCTGATACGCCGGACTGAGCCACAGCTCGTCGGCAGCCGCCGTGCGCACCTCGGTCACGATCAGGTGCTCGCGGAACCCGTCGGCGATCTCCCGCACCGCCGCGAGCGCCGCGGCGCCGTTCGCACGATCCACGAAGTACTCGGACTGGATCTCGTCGCCGCGGCTCGGTTCACTGTCGGCGCGGAAGTGTGGCAGGCGCAGGTACCAGGGCCCCGCGGTTCCGAGTTCGGTGATGTTGTCGCCCATCCCCAGCGGCGAGATGTTCTCGGGCGAGAGCGCGGCGTCCAGGACGGCGGCGGCCGCAACGACCTCGGCGTCGGCCACCCGACGCTTCACCCAGAGGGGGCCGGCAACCTCGTCCCACCGGCTGAACAGCGACACGCTGTCGCCAGCACCGGTGACGGCATCGAGATTCGCCAGCAGGGTGTCCCAGGTCAGCCCGTGATACACGTCCTGGCGCACCAGGTAGTCCGCTTCGATCTCGAGGTCCAGGTCCACGACGATCCCGAAGGCACCGACACCGACCACGAGAGCCGGGAAGTCGGCGTCGCCCCGGGAGACCTCGCGCAGCTCGCCCGATGCGTCGAGGTAGCGCAGTGAGCGCACGGCCGTGCTCAGCACGCCGCGGGCGTCACCCGAACCGTGGGTGGCGGTCTGCGTGGCCCCGCCCACGTTGATGTGCGGGAGGGAACCCATGTTGTGCAGCGCGAATCCGGCGCGGTGCAGCTGCTCGGCGACCACCGCATACCGAGTACCGGCGGTGACCCGAGCGGTGCCGGCCGCCGCGTCGACGATCGCCGGCGCCTCCAGTCCGGTCACGTCGATCAGCGTGCCCGTGGTGTCGGGCACGTCGGTGAAGGAGTGGCGCGTGCCGAGCGCATGCACCGGTCCCGGTTCGGCGAGCGCGGCGCGGATGTCGTCCACGCTGCTCGCCGTCACGATCCGCGGAGATGCGTAGGTGTAGTTCTGTGCCCAGTTCTGCGGCATGTCCGTCCTTCGTGCGAGCCGTCATTGGATGAACCCGACGATACAGGCCGACCGGTAAACCGCTTAGCTTCGTGACGGAGGGGCGACATGAAGCCGGCCACGATGGCCGAAAACTGGTCAACCGGTTATGTTCGTGAGGTGGAGAAGACACCCTCTTGGTGGCGCGATGACGCTCGCCCCTGGCACAGCGGCGCCTGGACCCTCGACCTGCGCGGCGATGAGATCGCCGACATCGCCTTCGACGGAGTGGTCGTGGTTCGCGCCATCCGAGCGGCCGTGCGGGACGCCGGCTGGCTCACCGTCCCGACGACGGTCGTCGCGACGCGCATCGGTGCGGACAGCATCGAGCTGAACCTGGAGCAGGTGGGCCTCGGGGCCCGGGTCACCGGCACGGTGACCATTCTGACCTCCGGCCCGGAGCTGCGGGTGTCCTGGCGGGCCGTCAGCCATGACGCGTTCCGCACCTGCCGCATCGGCCTGGTCGCACTGCACCCGGCCAGCTGGGCGGGCACCGCGGTCACCATCGATCACACCGACGGCACACGAGAGGAGTCCGCATTCCCGCGCGACATCCGCCCACACCAGCCGCTGATGGACATTCGACGCCTCACGGCGATCCGCGATGGGATCCGTTTCGAACTCGCTTTCACCGGCGACGTGTTCGAGACGGAGGATCAGCGCAACTGGACCGACGCGTCATTCAAGACCTACAGCCGTCCTCTCGCATTGCCGTACCCGTACGATCTGCCGGCCGGCGAGCAGGTCGACCAGTCGATCACGATCCGAGCCGACCGGGTGAAGGCCGCCGCGGCGGTGCACGACGGCCCGCAGCTGCTCGAGCTGGTCGCCGGCGGGACCTTCCCGGAGATCGGGGTCGAGGCTTCGACGGCCTCCGAACCGCAGGCCGCGTCGGCAGACGGCGGGTTCCGCGTGGTGGAGCTCGATCTGCGAACCCCGACCTGGCGCGCCGCACTGCACCGTGCGGCCGCCGACGGGCGTCCGCTGGTGGTGCACCTCGTCGTGCCCGCATCTGACGCGCCGCTCACCGAGGCGGCGGCGGCACTGGCGGCACTCGCGGTGCCCTCGACGCGCGTGGCCGCCTTCGACGCTGTCGAACACGTCAGCGACGCGGCGGTGATCTCGCGCACGCGTGCCGCGCTCGCGCGAGTCGGTCTGGACGTCACCGTCATCGGCGGCGCCCGCTCGCACTTCACCGAGCTGAACCGGGAACGCGAGCGCATCTCCCGCGACGTCGACGGCTACGCCGTCACCCTGACGCCGCTCTTCCACACCCTGGACACCGAGCAGCTGGTGGAGTCGCTGACCATGCAGCGGGTGATCGCCGCGCAGACCGCGAGCTACGCGGCCGGTCGCCCGGTGCACGTCGGCCCCGTCGCGCTGCGCCCCCGCTTCAACAACGTGGCAACCTCCCCGGAGCGCCTGCCCACGCGCACCGATCTGGCGGAGGGCTACGGCGCGGCGTTCACCGGCGCGACCGATGACCGCCAAGCCACCCCCGAGCTGGCCGCCTGGACGATCGCCTCCGCCGCCGCTCTGGCGGTTCCGACCACCGCGTCGGTGTCGTTCTTCGAGACCACCGGACCGCGCGGCATCCGTGCAGCAGACGGCACCCCCAGACCGGTCCTGGCCGCGATCTCCGCGCTCGCCGCGCTCACCGGCGCCGAACTCCTCCACCAGCCGGCCGCGGCAGAGGTCTGGGCGATCGGCGCCCGCACCGCAGAGAAGACGACGATCCTCGTCGCGAACCCGACATCCGTCGATCGACGCGTCACCGTGCGGATCCCCGGCCGCGACACCCCCGCGACCATCCCCGCCGACTCCTGGATCCGCATCGAGGGGTGACCCGGGTCAGCGCCAGTCGTGCTCCGGGGCGAAGCCCAGGCGCACGACGATCTTTCGCGCGGAGAACAGCGACTCGTACTCGCCCAGGTCCGCGGCGACCGGTGTGCCCGGGAACCAGCGTTCTGCGACCACGCGAGAGGGATCGGCGACGCCGGACTGCGGATGCGTGACGTTGTACACCTCGAAGCCCGGCTCGGCGTGCTCGAGGGCGAGCTGGACGGCCAGCGCTCCGTCCCGCGCGTCGATCCAGGACCCCAGCAGATCACGGCGGTAGCCCGGCTCCCCCGCACGCTCGAACGTGGCATACTCGTCCGCCCCCACCACGTTGGTGAAGCGCAGCGCGGTGATCGATGTGCCCTCGGCCCAGTTCACAAGCTGGGCGCTGATGGCCTCCTCGGCGATCTTGCCGAGCGCATAGGTGTTGTAGGCGGCGGCGACGGACTCATCCAGCGGCAGAGACGGCGGCGCCACCTCGAAGGGGAAGCCGGTGGCCGTGATGCTGGATGCCGTGACGATCCGGCGGATCCCGGCGCGGTAAGCCGCGTGCAGGACGTGAAAGGAGGCCGTGACGTTGTTGTCGAACGTGGCGGCGTCAGGAATCAGGCCGTTCACCGGCACGGCTGCCAGGTGCACCAGCGCATCCACCCCGCTGTGGCGCGCGGTCACTCCGAGCAGGGCATCCAGCACCTGCCCGTAGTCGGCGAGGTCCACCCTGGTGAAGCCCGGCCCGGCGGGGCCGGCGAGATCCAAGCCGATCACCTCGTGTCCCAGGTGGCGCAGGCGCTCCACCGTCGCACGCCCCAGCTTGCCGCCGCTGCCCGTCACCGCGATGATCATGCGATCTCCTATTCAACCCTGAATTGAAACGTACCAACGCCAGTATGACAGGCGTACCTCCCGCTCAGCGCAGAGGCGACGGTTGCCTCGCGACCTCAGGATGAATATTGTTTCGTTAGCGAATCATCAACGCGCACGCCGGAGGGACCGGCTGGGGATGGGGCCGAGAGAACACGGCCGAGAGGAAGCACCGGTGCCGACGAGCAGTTACAACCGTCCCCTGGACGGTCAGGTTCGCCTCATGACCAAGGTTGCGCGAATGTACCACGAGCGCGGCATCCGGCAGGCGGACATCGCGGACGCGATGAACATCTCGCAGGCGAAGGTCTCCCGCCTCCTGAAGCGTGCGGCACAGACCGGCATCGTGCGCACGACGGTCACCGTCGCTCCCGGGCTGCACGCGGACATCGAGGAGCAGCTCGAACAGCGCTACGGCATCGCAGACGCTGTCGTGGTGGACGTGGACCCCGAAGCCGACGGCGCCGAACTGATCGCCGCCCTGGGTTCCGGCGCTGCGGCCTACTTGGAGGCGACGCTCTCCGGAACCGACCGCATCGGCATCTCCTCCTGGAGCCAGACCCTGCTCGCCGTCGTTGACCGCATGCGACCGTTCACCGCTCGCGGCGCCACCGAAGTCGTCCAGCTGCTGGGCGGCAACGGCGCACCCGAGGTGCAGGGGCACAGTCACCGACTGCTCGGCGAGTTCGCTCGTCTGCTCGGTGCCGAACCCGTCTACGTGCAGGCACCCGGCATCGTCGCCAATCGCGAGATCCGAGACTCGCTGCTGGCCGATGACGCGCTCCAGCAGCTCGCCCGCCACTGGGAGCGGCTGACGCTGACCGTGCTCGGCATCGGAAACATCGAGCCGAGCGATGTGCTGATCACGAGCGGCAACGCGTTCACCTCCACCGAACGCGCTCAGCTGCTCGCGGACGGCGCGATCGGCGACATCTGTCACCGTACGTTCCGCCCCGACGGCACGCCCGTGCTGGGAGAGCTCGACGAGCGCGTGGTGGCGATTCCGATCGATGACCTGCTGCGCGTCCCGCGCCGCGTCGGCGTGGCAGGCGGCCCTCACAAGGTGGAGGCGATCCGCGGTGCGCTGGCCGGTAAATGGGTCAACGCGATCGTCACCGACCTCACCACCGCCCAGGCGCTGCTGGCCTGAGGCTCCGGCTCAACCGAACGAATCAGCGGCGGGGACGCCGCTGCGGCTCACTCGTCGTCGTCGACAGCCTCATCGTCGTCGTCATCGTCATCGTCATCATCAGCGTCACCGTCGAGACGCGCCTCGAGCTCGGCGATCTCCGCCCGCACCGCAGCGACCACCCGCAGATCGTCGTCGTAGAGATCGCGGAAGTCGGACTCCGGTTCGACCATCTGCGTGAGCAGCGCGATGCCGCGCTCGAGGTGCGCATCGAGTCGATCGAGGTCACCGGGCCAGATGTACGAACGGCCGAGCACGGCGAGCAGATAAGAGGCGGCACGGATCTGGTCGTAGTCGTCGTCGGTGGCGAAGGCGGCCTCGATCCGCGCATCCACGTCAATCCCATCGAAGAAGCTGCTGAACCAATCCGAGGCTCCGTCGCTGTCCCACGGCTTGCTTCCCCACGTGCCCATCCGGTCTCCTCTGCTCGGATGCAGCAGGGGCCGCATCGCGTCGACCCGATCGACGCTACCAGCGGCGATCGGGTCGCGGGGCGGATACCGAGGGTCTCCTCAGGCGGCGGCGAGGGTGTCGCGGAGCCGTTCGATACCGGGCTCGAGACTGGTCAGCACCGGCACGCCGACCGAGACGGCGTCGGCCGCCGATGCCATGGACGCCTGCGCCAGCACGACGACATCCGCCGTGGCGGCGAGCCGCTCGATCGCGGCACCGACGAGGCGGTCGTGCTCGCCGCGGTCGCCGCCGGACACGGCAGCGAAGGCTCCCTCCACCACCTCGCTCACGATGCTCGGCGCCACGCCCGCAACGGCGGCGCGTTCGGCGATCAACCGGGTGGTCGGAGCGAGCGTGGTGGACAACGTCGCGATCACGGCGATCCGGGAGCCCTGTGCCACGGCACGGTCAGCCATGGCCTCGTCGATGCGCAGCACCGGGATGCCCAGCCGCTCGGACAGCGGTGCCGCGAACTCGGAGATCGAGGAGCAGGTGAGCATCACGACGGACGCCTGCGCGTCGCGCGCCGCCCGCACCAGGTCCTCGAGCCTACCCTCCACCGATGATGCGCGCTCGGCGTCGCCGAGGTCCTTCACGATCTTGTCGTCGAGGTAGTTGACGCTCTCCACACCCGGGAGGATGCGCGAGGTGAGTTCGGCGACGGGGCCGATGACGACGGCACCGGTGTGCAGGAACGCGATGCGCTCGGTGGTCATGCTGTCATCCCTTCACGGAACCGGCCGCCAGGCCGGTCATGATCTTCTTGTTGAGGAACACGAACACGATGAGCAGCGCCACGATGTTGATGCTGATCGCCGCGAACAGCGGTCCGAACTGGGTGGAACCATACTCGTCGTTCATGCTGAGAAGGCCGACCTGAATGGTGGCCAGATCCGGATTGGTGGTGAAGGTGAGGGCGATCAGCAGGTCGTTCCAGACGCTGAAGAACTGCACCAGCGACACCGTGAGGATGGCGTTCTTCATCAGTGGCATCGCGATCACGAAGAACGAGCGCAGCGGGCTGCAGCCGTCCATCGTCGCCGCCTCGAAGATCTCGCGGGGGATCGCGCGGAAATAGGTCGCCATCAGGAACGTCGTGAGTGGCAGACCCATCACCGTGTAGGTGATGATCAACGGCCAGAGCGAGTTGGTGATGCCGATCTTGAAGTAGACCGTGAACAGCGGCACGAGGATCATCTGGCCGGGCACCATGATGCCCGCGAGGATCAGCAGCAGCGTCGCGTTGCGGCCCTTCCAGATCATCACCTCGAGCGCGTAGCCCGCGGCCACGCCCAGCAGCACGATCAGCGCGACCGAGGGCAGTGTCACCAGGAGGCTGTTGCGATAGTTGGTCGCCACGTTGCCACGCGTGAGCGCCTGCACATAGTTGTCGAGGTTGAACGCCTCCGGCAGCGCCCAGGTGGGGTTGGAGAGAAACTCGGTCTGCGTCTTGAACGAGCCGAGGATGATCCACACCTGCGGGTACAGCACCACGATCAGCAGGATCGCGACGATGATCCATACCGGGAGCCGACGCAGCACGCGCACGACGGAGCGGGAGAGCGGGCGGCGCGGAGCGACCTTGCGCGCGACGGCGTCGGCCTGGATGAGGGTCTGGGTGGCGGTCACGTCAGGATTCCTTCGTCTGCTTGGCCGAGGTGCGGAACACCGCAAGGGTGAACACGAGGCACAGAAGCGTCAGCACCAGCGCGATCGTGCTGCCGTAGCCGTATTCGGCGTAGTCGAACGCCGTGCGATACATGTACAGCGTGAGCGGTGCGGTGGTGGTTCCCGGCCCGCCGCTGTTCAGCGCGAGCAGGCTGTCGAAGACCTTGAGGGTGGAGTTGAAGCTGAAGATGATCGAGGAGATCAGGATCGGGGCCGACAGCGGGAGCACGATGTGGCGGACCAGGCGCAGCCCGTTGGCGCCGTCGATGCGAGCGGACTCGATGACCTCGTCGGGGATGTCCAGCAGACCGGTGAACATGAGCACGGCGTAGAAGCCCATCGAGCTCCACCACGTCATCGCCAGAGCGACGCCCATCGTGCCGACGGTGCTGGCGAGGAACTCCTGGCTGGGGATGCCGAAGAAGTTCAGCAGCTCATTGACCGGACCCTGGTTGTCCCCCACCGCGACGAACGAGCGGAAGAGCAGCGCGACGGCCACGGTGGGCAGCACCATGGGGAAGAACACCGCGGTGCGGATGAAGGCCGAGCCCTTGCGCAGCACGAACACGTAGAGCAGTGCGAGCAGGTAACCCAGCACGATCTGCCCCGCCGTGGCGAGTACGGCGAAGATCACGCTGACCCACAGCGACTGGATCGCCGCCGGGTCGTTCACGAACTTCGCGAAGTTGTCGAGCCCCACGAACTCGAAGCCGCGCAGGTTGTTGCCCTCGAAGAACGACAGGCCGAGCGACCACGCCACCGGCACGAGCTTGAGCAGCGTGTACAGGACGAGGGTGGGCCCGAGGAGGATGATGATCGTCTTGCGATCACCGAAGACGCGGTTCATAGGCGTGCGGCTTTCATGAGGCGGTCGGCCCGCTGCCCTGCGGCGGCGGGCCGACCTGTGTCATCAGAGTCCGAGAGGACCGGAATTACTTGTTCTGATCGATACTCTGCTGCAGCTGCGACATGTAGTCGGCTGCGGAGAGCTGGCCGTTGACGAGCAGCGACATGTTGGACTGCGCGAGGCTGGTGGACTTGGCATCCATCAGTGCCTCGAACCACAGCACCGTCTCGGTGACCTCCGCAACCTTCTGCTGCACGGTCTCGGTCATCACCGGCAGATCGGTGACCTCCTGGTTGACCTTGAAGCCCGAGATCACGCCGGCGTCCTGGAGGGCCTGCGCGCCGTAGTTCTCGGCGATGCAGGAGAGCCAGTCCGCCGTCTTCGGGCCGAAGCTCTTCGGGTTCATCGCGAACGCGGTACCGGCGTTCGCCGGCCACTGATCGATCGAGCCCTTGCCGCCGTCGACGGCGGGGAACGGCATGAAGCCCACGTTCTCCTCGCCGATCTTGTTCTGCTCGGGGTCATTGATGTTGCTGAGCAGCCAGGTGCCGTCGAACTTCATGGCGGCGGTGCCGGTGAGGAAGTCGTTCGTGGCGGCCGCCGGGTCCTTGGAGATGAATCCGTCACCGAAAGCGCCGGACTTCGCGAGGTCTGCGACGGCCTGTGCCGCATCGACGTAGGCTTCGTCGGTCAGCTTGGCCTTGCCGTCACGGATGTCGGTCATGGCGGTGGTGCCGAGCTCACGGAACGCGTACATGCCGATCAGGCGGGTGACCGGCCACATGGCGGCACCCGACACAGCCAGCGGCGTGATGCCGGCAGCGGTGATCTTCTTGTTGGCGGCGAGCAGGTCATCCCACGTCTGCGGCTCCGTGATGCCGAGGTCCGCGAAGATCTTCTTGTTGTAGAAGATGCCCTCAAGGTTGTACTGGTACGGCAGCGAGACGAACTGGCCGTACACGTTCTCGATCGTGGAGGACGCGGCGGGCAGCACCTGGTCGCGCACGCCCAGGTCGGTGAGCGCCTTGTCGTAGTCCAGGAGCAGTCCGGCCTTGCCGAGGTCGCCATCGGGGCGCACCATCGCGGTGCCCGCGATGAAGTGGCTCGGCAGCGCGTCCTGGCTGGCCAGCAGGGTGACCTTCTGCACGACGTCAGCTTGGGCGACGGTCTGGTGCTCGAGCGGCAGTGCGTCGTTCTCGGCCTTGCAGGCACCGGCCGCGAGCGCGTCCAGCTCCTTGGCCAGGGTCGGGTTCTCGTTCGCCGTGAGGACGGTGAAGCTCTTGGCGTCGGTGCCGGTGGCGGCGCCGGCATCGCCGCCGGCGGTGCTCTCGCCGGTGCTGGAGCCCCCAGCGGAGCAGGCGGCGAGCGCGCCGACGGTGAGGGCGACGAGGCCGGCACCGAGCAGGGCACGGGGGGTGCGGCGGGTGTTCATAGGGCGTCCTCCTTGACGACGGCCATGCGGTGTCTGTTACCGATTCGACAGTACGAAGATTCGGGGTGCGTGTCAACACTCAGTGCTGAAATTCTATTCATTTCGACGTGGATCGTGGTTATACTGCAAATCCGGGCAGTGCCGACGAGGCCCTGCGCGAACGGGCGACGGCGCCTTTCCGCCGCCCGTCGCCCCCGCGAATCCACGCACGACTGCGGACCTCACCCGTCCGCGCAGGAGGACGTCACCCATGACGACGACATCGCCACACGCTCCGCTTCGGCCACTCGGCGCGTCCCACGCCCGGTGGGCGAGCGGCTTCTGGGGCACCGTGCAGCAGCACACCTTCCACACCTCCATCGAGGCGATGTGGGAGTCGCTCAGCGATCCGGCCGTGAGCCCCGGTCTGCGCAACTTCCAGGTGGCGGCCGGGCTCGAGCCCGGCCAGCATGACGGCCCGCCGTTCATGGACGGCGACTTCTACAAGTGGCTGGAGGCGGCGATCGCGCGCCTGGAGGTGGCACCCGACCCCGAGCTCGCCGCGCGCATCGACGAGCTCGCGCACCTGATCGCGTCGGTGCAGCGCGAGGACGGCTACCTGCACACCCCCACCCTGATCTCCGAGCGCACCGCGAGCGCGGCCACCGGCGAAGAGGCCGCCGTCGCCCTCGCAGATCGCTTCCACTTCGAGACCTACAACCTCGGTCACCTGATCACGATGGGCGTGCGCCACTACGAGGTGACCGGCAGCGAGGTGCTCCTGAACACCGCTCGCGGTGCCGCGTCGTTCCTGGAGGATCTGGCCACCAACAAGCCGGTGGAGCTGGCTCGCAGCGCCATCTGCCCCAGCCACTACATGGCCGTGCTCGAGCTCTACCGTGCCACCGGGGAAGAGCGTTATCTGCGCCTCTCGGAGGCGTTCCTCACGGTGCGCGACGACTTCGAGGAGGGCGGCGACGACAACCAGGACCGCATCCCGGTGCGCGAGCAGAAGGTGGTGGCCGGCCACGCGGTGCGCGCCAACTACCTTTACGCGGGCCTCGCCGACCTCGTCGCGGAGACGGGTGATGAGGAGCTGACCGCCGTGCTGTCGAACCTCTGGGACGACGTCATCGACACGAAGCTCTACATCACCGGCGGCTGCGGTGCGCTCTACGACGGAGCCTCCCCGGACGCCTCCCCGTGGCAGCAGGACATCAGCCGCGTGCACCAGTCGTACGGGCGCGCCTTCCAGCTGCCCAACACCACAGCGCACAACGAATCCTGCGCCAACATCGGCATGATCCTCTGGAGCGAGCGGATGCTGGCGGCGACGGGCGACGCCCGCTACGCCGACGTCATCGAGCAGATCGCCTACAACAGCCTCCTCGCCGGGATCAGCCTCGACGGCCGCGAGTACTTCTACACCAACGCGCTGCGCCAGGTGCGTGATCTGCCCTACGCGCTTCGTCGTCCCGGCGACACCGGCCAGCACCCCGTCCCCGCTCCCCCTGCGTCCGACGCACGCCTGCGCGAGAGTTACCTCAGCTGCTTCTGCTGCCCGCCGAACACGGTGCGCACGCTCGCGCGCTTCCATGAGCGCGCCGCGTCGCTGTCTGCTGAGGGCCTGTTCGTGCACCAGTACGGCGGCAGTGAGCTGAGCGTCGAGAACGAGGACGCATCGCTGAGCCTCCGCGAGGACAGCGACTACCCGTGGAGCGGTCGCCTCGTGTTCACCGTCACCGCCGCGACCGGTGCTCTGCCGTTGCACCTGCGCATCCCCGGCTGGGTCGCCGGCGCCACTCTGATCGTCGCGGGGGAGGCGCACGCGGTGTCCGCTCCGGGCAGCTACACGCGCATCGAGCGCACGTGGGCCGTGGGCGATGAGATCATCCTGGATCTGCCGATGCCCGTCACTGTGCTCCGCGGCAACCGGCTCGCGGAAGAGGTCACCAACCAGGTCGCGATCCGCCGCGGACCGGTGGTCTACGCGCTGGAGAGCGCCGATCTTCCCGCGAGCGTCCTGCTCGAGCAGGTGGCGATCCGCCGCGGCACCGTCTTCACCCCGGTGGAGACGGAGATCGCCGGAACGCGCGTCATCGCGCTGGAGGCCGAGTTCGCCGTCCTGCCCGCCACCCCCGACGCACTCTACGGCGAGCTCGACGATGCTCCGCTGGCGAGCACGTCCGCCCGCCTGGTCCCCTACTTCACGTGGGGCAATCGCGGGGTCGGCGAGATGTCCGTCTGGCTGCCGATCGCATGGTGATCCCGATGAACACCGACGCCGTCATCGCCACCTACGCCATCGAGACGTCCTTCGCTCTGCAGCATGCCGCCGAGGTGCTCGCCGGCGAGCAGTCAACCGGCACGTTCGTACGGGTGGAGCGCGAATCCGACGACCTGCGCGCACGCTTCGCCGCTCAGGTGGTCGAGGTGCAGGAACTCCCGCTCACCGGCGCGAGCGCACTGCCCGGCTCATCGGGCGATCCGTCCCAGCGCCGCCGCGGTCTCATCCGTCTGCGTTTCCCGCTGTCGAACTTCGGCCCCTCGCTGCCCAACCTGCTCGCGGCCGTCGCCGGCAACCTGTACGAGCTGAAGGAGCTCGCCGCGATCAAGCTGGTGGATCTGGAGCTGCCCGCGCCGTTCGCCGAGCGGTACCCGGGCCCGCGCTTCGGCGTGGCCGGCACGCGCCAGCTCATGGGGCGCCCCACGGGCGCCATGCTGGGCACCATCGTGAAGCCGTCCATCGGCCTCAGCCCGGAGGATCTCGCCGACCTGGTGGGTGAGCTGGCCACCGCCGGGGTGGACTTCATCAAGGACGACGAGCTGCAGGGCAACGGTCCGGCAGCCCCGCTCGCCGCTCGCGTCGCCGCCGTGATGCCCGTGCTGAAGCGCCACGCGGACCGCACCGGCGTCATGCCGATGTACGCGTTCAACATCACGGATGACATCGGTCGCCTGGAGGCCAATCACGATCTGGTGGTCGCGGCCGGGGGCACCTGCGTGATGGCGTGCGTGAACCTCGTGGGATTCGCCGGCCTGGAGTTCCTGAGTCGGCACACCGAGGTCCCGATCCACGGGCACCGGACGATGATCGGTTCCCTGATCCGATCCGAGCAGCTGGGCATGAGCTACCGTGTCTGGCAGAAGATCGCCCGCCTGAGCGGCGCGGATCACCTGCACACCAACGGCATCAGCAACAAGTTCTACGAGACGGACGAGGAAGTGCTCGCATCCATCAGCGCGGTGCGTGAGCCGCTGCTCGGGATCACGCCCACGGTGCCGGTGCTCTCCAGCGGGCAGTGGGCGGGTCTCGCTCACGCCACCTACCGCGCCGTGGGCACGACGGACCTGCTGATGCTCGCCGGCGGGGGAATCCACGGCCACCCGGACGGAGCACAGGCCGGAGTGCGCAGCCTGCGCGAAGCGTGGGCGTCGGCGCAGGCTGGTGAGAGCGCCGAGGACGCCCTGGCGTCATCCGAGTCCCTGCGTCGCGCCTCCGAGCTGTTCGGACCCGTGCGTGTCTGAGACCGGCACCGCTGCGCGCGTCGCCTACTACGGCGACGACTTCACCGGGAGCGTGGACGTGCTGCTGCAGTTCGCGCGTCACGGGTGGTCGGGCCGGCTCTTCACGGCAGACCCCGACGACGCGCTGCTCGCACGGGCGGTCGCGGAGGGCGTAGAGGTCATCGGCATCGCCGGGATCTCTCGCTCCCTCGACTCCGCCGCGCTCACCGCGGAGGTGACACCGCGCCTGGCCCAGCTCCTGCGCACCGGTGCTCCGCTGATCCAGTACAAGGCGTGCTCGACGGCCGATTCCGCGCCCGAGGTGGGCAGCATCGGACGGGTGATCGAGATCGGTCGCGAGGTCGTCGGCACCGCGGTGGTGCCGATGCTGTTCGCCCAGCCCGATTTCGGTCGCTACACCGTCTTCGGCCAGCATTTCGCTGCGGAGAACGGCGTCGTCCATCGCCTGGATCGACAGCCGACCATGTCGAATCATCCCTCCACCCCGATGCACGAGGCGGACCTCGCGCGGCACTTCTCCGCGCAGACCGATCTGCCCATCGGCGGCATCGCTCGCACGGACTTCGACGATCTCGCCTCCCGGATCGACGCGTCATCAGCGGCCGCGGTGGTGCTCGATGGCCTCGACGAGGGCGATCTACGCGCGGTCGGTCGGGCGATGGTCGAGCTCTCGGGACCACGCCTCGTGATCGGCTCCGGAGGACTGAGCTGGGCGATCGGCTCGACCGATTCGCGATCCGGGGCGGGCATCCCCCGCACGGGTACCGCGACCGGACCGATCCTCGCGGTCTCAGGTTCACGATCGGCCGCCACCCGCCGCCAGGCACAGGCCGCCGCAGACGCCGGGTGGCTGGTGCTGCCGTTCGATGACGACGCCGTCCAGCTCCCCCGCGTGCTCGCGGCGCTGTCAGCCGGTCGGAGCGTGGTCCTGACGGCCGATGACGCGGTGCTCCCCGACGACGTGCAGCCGCTGGTGGCGATCGCCGCCGCGGCGGCCCGGGCCGTGCGCACCGCGGCGGAGGCCGGCGTGACGCGTCGCATTGTGGTCGCCGGGGGCGATACCTCCGGACGCGTGACTCGCCTCCTCGGCGTGGACTCCGTCTCGATCGCCGCCAACCCCACGGACAACGTGGTGCTGCTCACGGCCCACTCCGTTATCCCCGCGATCGACGGTCTGGAGCTGTTACTGAAGGGCGGTCAGGTCGGCGCCGATTCCCTCCTGACCTCCCTCCTCGCCTGAATCGCTCCCGCTCGTTCAGAGACTGGAGGACGTCGAGAGGCGCACGGTCCAGGTCGTCCGATCCCGGGGGATGCGGTACTGCTCGGGGAGGGCGGGACCCACGGAAGCGGAGCCGAGGCCCTGCTGCGCGTGGTCGATGTTGAGCCACACGCTTCCCGAGTCGCGCAGCTGGTGCGGCTTGTCGGCACGTGCCAGGTCGTGCGAGGTCCACCGTCGCGCGGTGAAATCGAACGTCTCCGCGCCCTCCACGCGCAGCACAGCACCCGTGCTCCCTGCCATCTCCAGCCAGCGCGTCTGGACGTGGTTGCCGTTCTCCTGCGGCACGGGATACGCCACCTGCAGGTCATCGACGCTGGCCGCGAAGCGACCGATCCGAGAACCCGCGAAGGAATCGACGTAGGTCTCCCCCGGCCCGCGCCCGAACCAGGTCACCCGATCCTGCTCGGCCGACAGCTCGAACCGCAGCCCGAGACGCGGCACCAGGATGTCCCGATTCAGATAGGGCGTGTTCGTCCACGCTCCGACGAAGTCCACGGCCACGTGCAGCAGCACCCCGTCGCCGTCCGCCTCCCAGGCGAACTCCCACTTGACGCCGTGCGGATGGGTGCGCGGCGCGGTCTGGCCGCGTACCCGGAGGCGACCGGACTCAGCGTGCACCTCGTCGACACGGTGCAGCAGCCGGTCCAGCATCGTCTTGTGCCACACGGCCGCGACATTGTTCGTGTCACCCTGGCCGCGGTCGTTCTCGGTGGGCGCGCGGTACAGGTCGAGCACCGGCCCCGCGATGATCAGGTCGCCGAGGCCATGCAGCCGTCCGGTGCGCAGATCGAAGCGCGCCGGCCCGACGCGGTGTCGGCTCGGGTCGGCCGAGTCCTGTCGCCGCACGTCCGGAACGGGTCCGCGAGTTCCAGCATCGTCCGCGCCCGTGTCCGCGGCGACACACTGACCCCAGGACACCACGTGCCCCGCTGGCGCCCAGCGGGTGTCGGTCGCGAGCACCGCCTCCACCGTAACCACGGCGTCGGGCCCGGACACCTGCGCCGCCGGGGGCAGGGTGACGATGCACGCGTCCCCCGGCTCCAGCACCGGTGCGTCGAGCAGCCCGGACGCCGTGATCACACCGTCCACCTCCGCCTGCCAACGCAGCTCCAGATCGGCCGTCGATGTGCTGTGACGCTCGCTCACGATGCGGACCTCTGCGGCCCCGACGTCGATGTGCACCGTCTCATGCGCCTTGGCCAGCTCGATGAGGCCCGGCGTGGGCGTCCGGTCGCTGAACACCAGTCCGTGCAGCCCGAACCGACCGCCGCGCGGCTCGTACTCGATGTCGTCGCCGTGCAGGATGACCTCGGTGCCGTCGGGAAGCCGATCCGCGAAGCCGTGGTCGATCCACTCCCAGACGAACGCGCCGCACAGCCGCTCGTGCGCGCGGATGATCCGCCAGTAGTCCTGCAGCCCGCCGGGGCCGTTGCCCATCGCGTGCGCGTACTCGACCAGCAGGAACGGCAGCCCACGGCGGCGCTCGTCATCGGCGTCCGTGATGCCGTCAGGAGCGTCATCGTCGGCGTCGAACACCATGCCGTGCATGCTGAGCCGGCCACCGCGGGGTTCCTCGCGTCGACCGATCCGCTCCAACAGCTCCAGCGACGGGTACATGAGGGAGTAGAAGTCCGAGTCACGGTAGCGCGGGTCGCGCTCGTACAGCACGGCACGCGAGGGGTCGCGCTGGTCGAGCCAGCGTCGCATGTCAGTGAAGGCGCTTCCCGTCATGCTCTCGTTCGCGAGGGACCACACCACCACGCTGGGGCTGTTCTTGTCCCGCTCCACCGTGCGCACGAGACGATCCATGATCGCGTCGTGCCATTCAGGCTGTGCGGGCGGGTTGTGCTCCCACCCCTCGTAGATGAAGCCGTGGGTCTCCAGGTCGACCTCCACCACCACCCACAGTCCGTACTCGTCGCAGAGCCGGATGAAATCCGGGTGCGGCGGGTAGTGGCTGGTGCGAACGGCGTCGATGTTCGCGCGTTTCATCAGCTCGATGTCGCGGATCATCGTCTCGCGGTCAAGGGTGCGCCCGGTGCGCGGATGGTGCTCATGACGGTTGACCCCGCGGAAGGTGACCGCGCGTCCGTTGACGCAGAACACCCCATCGACCACCTCGACGCGACGAAAGCCGATCGCGAGGGCGATGCTCTCGCCCGTGGAGCGCAGCGCGCCGCGGTACAGCCGCGGGCTCTCCGCGCTCCAGGGATCAACGGGGATTCGGACGCTCTCGCCGGTGCGCAGCCCGGTGATCCCCAGCTCGGGGACGTCCACGAGAGCGGGCACGGTCGCATCGACGCGCAGGGTGCCGAGGCCGGTGAGGTGGTCGTAGTCGGCATGCACGAAGTGGTCATCGATGGCGCCCGCGGGCCGGTGGATGAGCTCGACGTCGCGGAAGATGCCCGGCAGCCACCACATGTCCTGGTCTTCGAGGTAGGTGCCCGCCGACCATCGATGCACGCGGACGGCGAGCACGTTCGGGCCGGGCCGCAAGATGACATCGAATTCGAAGGGCAGCCGCGAACCGGTGGACCAGCCCAGCTCCTCGCCGTTCAGCCACACCTTCGCGCAGGAGTCGACGCCCTGGAATCGCAGCACGGCGGCACCGAAATCGGCGGGGACGTCGAAGGTCAGCCGGTAGTCCCCGGTGGGGTTCTCGGCGGGGATCCGGGGCGGGTCCAGCGGGATCGGATAGGCGGTGTTGGTGTAGAGCGGTCCTTCTTCCGTACCCAGCATGCGTCGCCGGTCGCCGCCCGCAAGCGGCGTGAACTCTTCGAGGACCCAGTGCGCGGGCACCGCCATCGGGTCCCACGACGAGTCGTCGAAATCGTCGCGGATGAAAGCCGGACCGGTGCCGTCGGCGGTCGGGCTCAGACGGAACCGCCACGTTCCGTTCAGGCTCAGCACACGCGCGTCCGAGAGGGCGTCGGCACGCGCGGCTCGCCGCCCGCTGCCGGGGGCCGTGCTCTCCCAGTACGCGTCCCGCGGGGATCGAGTGTCGGGCATCATCACGCGGCGCCGCTCTGACCCGTCCGGTATGCCGCGTCGTCCACCGGTGTCGGCGCGGGGCCCATCGAGGCGAGGGCGGCAACGAGTTCGGCGGGGATATCCACCTCGGCGAGCTCGCGCACCTCCGCGAGTCGGTGTGCGGAGGTGGTGCCGATGACGGTGTGATCGACCAGGGGTGAGCGCGTGGAGAACTGAAGGGCGATCGCCGCCAGCGGCACCCCGTGGGTTGCGCAGAGCTGCTGCACGTCGCGCGTCCAGGCGAGAAGATCCGCGTCGGCGGGACGGTACTGATAGCTGGCACCCGCCGTCGGACCCGTCGCCAGCAGCCCGCCGCCGAACACCGCGGCGTTGAAGACGCGCAGTCCGCGCTCGCGCGCCTGCGCGAACAGAGAGGCAGCGGAGTCGTCCACGAGCGTGAACCGGTTGTGCACGAGCACGGCATCGAACGCCCCGGTCTCCACGTACGCCTGCACCAGCGGAACAGGCCCGGCAGCGATCCCGATCGCTCCGGCGACGCCCTCATCCCGCAGCGCCACCAGCGCCGCCACCGCCCCATCCGCAGCGGTAGCCTGCGCGAACGTGATCGTGTACGGATCGTGCAGATGCAGCACCGGAACGCGGTCGATGCCGAGACGCGTGAGGCTCTCTTCCACGGAACGTCGCACGCGATCCCCATCGAAGACGCCGGTGACCGGGTCCGCATCCACCTTGGTGATCAGGCGGGCGGCAGCGTCCGCCCGCTCGGTCGGCGAGAGCGTAGCCAGCACATCACCGATGATCGCCTCGCTCCGGCCGCCGGCGTAGTTGTTGGACGTGTCGAGGAAGCTGTCCACCGAGCGCAGCATCGCCCGCACGGCATCTTCGTCCCGCTCGCGTCGAGCCGGGTCTGCACCGATCCACGACGCGCCGAAGGCCAGCGTGCCGAGTGCGGGAATCGAGTCTGCGTGCGACATGAATATCCATTCCTCAATGAATTGACTTCCACACCCACTCTATCCGACTCCTATCCGATCGCGACCGCCGTCACCGTGATGCGATGGACGCCATGACCGAGGGCGGCGGCTGCGGGGCCCTCATTCACCGAGACCTCCGATGCGGCCGTCACCGGCAGATCCAGCTGCGCGGTCACACCGAACGGCACCTCCAGCGTGACCGTCAGCTCCTCGCCGGTGAGCTCCCAGGCGATCGCCAACCGCCCGTAGGACGTCTCGATCGCGGCTCGGGCGTGGTCGATGCCCCCACCGGGGCGCGGGGCGATGCGCGCGACGCGGTACCCGGGCGCGGCCGGAGCGATGCCGGCGACCGTGCGATACACCCAGTCGATCATGGCCCCGTAGGCGTAGTGGTTGAAGGACAGCATGCTGCCGCCCTCGGAGCTTGCTCCCGCGTCCATGTCGCCGGGGTTGATGCTGCCGTCCGGCAGGATGGCGTCCCACCGCTCCCACACCGTGGTCGCCCCGCGATCCACCTGATAGAGCCAGCTCGGCGCCTCACGACGCAGCAGCATCCGGTAGGCCTCGGCGAGGTGGCCGTTGTTCGAGAGCGCGAACAGCACCAGCGGCGTGCCGAGGAATCCGGTGGAGATCCGACCGTCGATCGCGCGGACATCCGCCGCGAGCGCATCGGCGATCGTCGAGCGCTCGTCGACGGGGGCGATCTCGAACTCCAGCGCCAGCGCCGCCCCGGTCTGGGTGGTGGCCGCGTCCGCGCCCCAGCGGCGCCAGGTGGCGTCCGCGACGCGATCCGCGAGCGCGTCGTACTGGTCGCCACGGGCGAGATCTCCCACCAGCCGCTCCGCCCGCGCCAGCAGTCGCGCGGACCGGACGTAGAAGGCGTTGGCGACATAGTCGCTGGACACCTTCGCCAGCCACGGCCGGTCACCCGGGGCGTCCGGGTCCAGCCAGTCTCCGTACTGGAACGGCTCTGTGGGCAACACGAGACCTTCACCCGCACGCCGACGCAGGTGCTCCACCCAGGCGCGCATGCTGCCCAGCTGCTGCACCAGAACCTCGTCGCTGCCCGAGGCCTCGTACGCCGCCCACGGCACGATGGTGGCGGCGTCGGCCCAGCCGGCGCGGCCCATGTTGTCGACCGGGCCCTCGCCCATCCGCATGTCCTCAAAGCGGATGATGTCGGGGACGATGCTGGCGACGGCGCCGTCGGCACCCTGATCGGCGGTGAGGTCGTGGAGCCAGGTGCGCCAGAACGCCTCCGTGTCCATGATGGTGCTCGCAGTGGCGGCGAAGGCCTGCGCGTCGCCGGTCCAGCCGAGGCGTTCGTCCCGCTGCGGGCAGTCGGTGGGCACCGAGACGAAGTTGTCGCGCTGCGACCAGCGAACGTTCTCGTGGAACCGGTCCAACGCGGGATGGGAGGAATGGAATTCGCCGCGCTGCGGGAGGTCGGAGGAGATCGCGCGTGCGGTGGCGGACACCACCTCCGCACCGGCCACGTCGGCGAACTGGAAGCCGTGGAAGGTGAACTGCGGCTCCAGGACGTGCTCTCCGTCTCGATCCAGCACGTAGGTGTCCGTCGCCTCCGCGGATCGCAGCGCGGCGGTGTGGAGGTCACCTGACGGCTCCAGGATCTCCGCGTGCCGCACCCGCACGACATCGCCGGCGCGCCCGCGCACGACCAGGCGCACCCAGCCGGCCACGTTCTGCCCCGCGTCGAAGCGCGCGGCTTCCTTGCCGTCTCGGCGTTCCAGCCGGCGCATGGGCAGTTCCGCCACCACTCGGATGGGCGGGGCGGATCGCGGTTCGAAGACCTCCGGGTCGTGGTCGATCACGTCGACACCCGCCCAGGCGCTGTCATCGAACGCCGGGGTGTGCACGGCGGCGAGGGCTCGCGTGAAGTCGACCTCGGTGCCGTCATAGATGCTCGCGCCGCGAACGGCACCGAACCCGCCGCGCCAGCTCGCGTCC
Organism: Microbacterium sp. ZW T5_56; assembly: GCF_044987425.1. Lineage (NCBI taxonomy): Bacteria > Bacillati > Actinomycetota > Actinomycetes > Micrococcales > Microbacteriaceae > Microbacterium > Microbacterium sp. ZW T5_56. The sequence goes on from NZ_JBJDRI010000037.1 coordinate 20,264, forward strand.
GTCGCGACGATGACGCCGTCCGGCCCGTCGAGCTGAGCAATGGCCCCGGAGCGTTCCCCGTAGATCTCGGTGCGCCAGGCGAAGCCCATCCGGCCGCGGTACCAGCCATCGCCCACCTCGAGGACGATGACGTTCCCCCCCGCCACGAGCAGCTCGGTCACGTCGTGGGTGTCGACGAGGATGCGCTGCTGATACGACGTCCATCCAGGCGTGAGGTAGGCGTCCCCGACGCGCCGCCCGTTGATCCACGCATCCACGAGCCCCAGCGCGCTGAGGCGCAGCCGCGCTGTCGGGGGCACATCGGGCAGCGAGAAGACCCGGCGCAGCACCTGCACCGGCCCCTCGACCGGGCTGGGGATTCCGATGACGCGCGCCTGGAGGGCCGATCCGGGCAGGCCCGCCTCCACCGTGATCGGCTCGCTCCATGCGGTCCACCCCTGCTGCGTCGCAATCCGTACGGCGTACGTCAGCGAGGTACCCGGCTGCGGATCGGGAACGAGAACCCCGACTGCGGCGGGCGATTCGATCACGTCTCCGGGCACGAGCGCGCCGGCGTCCGTCCCGGTGGCGATCTGGTACGCCACCTGCTCGGCACCTGGTGTGCTGGAGGACGCCTGCCAGCTCAATCGGGTGCCGCGTGCGGGAACCCCGAGCAGGCCCGCACCGTGCTGACTGCGCACGAGAGTGAGCCGAGTGGCGGAGTCGATCACGGAGTGGGGGGCGATCATGCCGATCCTTTCGAACGCGCTGCGTCGCGGCGTCACCCCGATTCTGAATCGATTCACGGGTGGAAGTCAAAACCTGGACGGCGAAGAAGGACGACACATCACGATCCGCGTCACCGGGAAGCGGACTGAGGGTCTGAGCATCGTCGAGGTCCCCGAACGCGGGAGCTGTCGCGACCTCGCGCTCGTCCAGTCCATGTTCTGAGTGCGGCCGCCCTGGGCGGGCGGCGAGGCGCCGACTTGAATTGACCGCATCGTTTCATCCAACGAAGGAGTACCGATGAGCGTTGTGGTTCAGACGAATGCCTGCGTGGGCGCGGGACAGTGCGCCCTGGTGGCCCCGGACGTTTTCGACCAGGATGACGACGGCATCGTGCTGCTGCTGGAGCCTGACCCGGAGGGCGCGGATCTCGATGCCGCGACGCGTGCCGTGCGACTCTGCCCCGCGCGCGCCATCAGCCTCACCTCCTCATGAGCGATCGCGTCGTGGTCGTCGGCGCCTCGATCGGCGGACTCACGGCCGCGGAGACCCTGCGACAGGAGGGTTACGCCGGCGAGATCGTGCTGATCGGCTCCGAAGCACACCTCCCCTACAACCGCCCGCCGCTGTCGAAGCAGATCCTGCTTGGGGACTGGGAGGGTGACGACGCCGTCATCCGCACGGAGACAGAGCTCGCCGAACTCGACATCCGGGTGCGCACCGGATGCCGCGCAACGGGTCTGGATGTGAACGGACGGGTGCTGCACACCGAGCAGGGCGACGTGGCGTTCGACCAGCTGATCATCGCCACCGGCACCGCGCCACGCGCCCATGCCGCCGTGCCATCGGCGCTCACCCTGCGCACTCTGGACGATGCGATGCAGCTTCGCCGCCGCCTCCGATCGGCTCGCCGCGTCGCCGTGATCGGCTCGGGAATCCTGGGATCGGAGATCGCGAGCGCCGCGCGCAAGCACGAAGCGGCCACGCTGCTGATCGGCCGCTCCGCCTCGCTGGGATTCGGCGGCGTCGGCGCCCTGCTCTCCGACCAGCTGATCGCCCTGCACCGAGACCACGGTGTCGACCTGTCCCTCGGCACCGAGATCGTCTCGAGCACCGTGACCGCCTCCGGAGCCACCGTCCTGACCTTCCGCGATGGCAGCTCGCACGAGGTCGATCTCGCCGTCGCGATGATCGGCGGAACGCCCCAGACCCGATGGCTCCGCTCCTCGGGACTGGACGTGTCCGACGGTGTGGCCTGCGACATCGTCGGCGAAGCGGCGCCCGGAATCTCCGCGGTGGGCGATGTCGCCGCGTGGACCGATCCGATCTCCGGCCGGCCGCGCCGCGTGGAGCATCAGAGCTACGCGATCGAGCAGGCCATCGCGGTGGCGCTGCGCCTCCAGCATGGACGTGACAGCACGCCGCCGGTTCCGCTGTTCTGGTCGGAGATCCACGGGGTGCGCATCAACGCGTACGGCTGGTTCGACCCCACGCACCGCCTCACCGATGACACTCCCGCCGAGGAGACCCCCGAGCGTCGTGTCTACGGCAGTCGCGATGACCGCGGCGATCTCCGCGGCGTCATCGGCTGGAACGCCACCCCCCGCGCGTTCCGCGCGGCGCGCGCCGCTGTCGTGACCGCGCCCCATTCCATCCCTGTTCCCGAAGGAGTCTGACCATGTCGATCCCCGCCGAATGCCCGTTCCACGCCCGCTCGCTGCCCGGTGATGGCACGCCGCTGACCCCGTCACCGCAGCTCGCGGCATGGCGAGAGGAGGGGGCCTTCGTCCCGCTGGATTTCCAGGACGGGCACGAGGGACTCGTCGCCACGCGCTACGACGCCGCGGTCGCCGTGCTGCAGGATCCGCGCTTCAGCATGCGCCCGAGTCGCATGCCGCTCGGTCCCGGCGACGCGGAGGCGGGCGGCTCCGCGCACGGCGAGCGCGCCGAGGCCGAGGCGGTACCCCTCGAGCTGCCGGGAGCTCTGGATGAAGCGGGACAGGCGTCCGACGCTCTCAACCTGCTGAACCTGGACGGCGACGAGCACGCCAAGCTCCGTCGCTCCGTGATGCCCCGGTTCTCGGTGCGCCAGGCGCGCGCTCGCGAGGAGTGGATCCGCACGATGGCGGACGAGCAGATCGAGCACCTGCGCTCTCTCGGCCCCACCGTCGATCTCTGGCGCGACTACGCGATGCACATCTCGGCTCGCACGCACTGCCACGTTCTCGGCGTGCCCGAGCACCACTACCCCACCTTCGTCGCCCTGTTCGTGGAGCCCTCCACGGCGCAGCAGAAGTACGACTTCATCCGCGCGCTGCTGGCCGAGCGCGCAGACAACCCGGGCGAGGACGTGATCACCGATCTGCTGGCCCATCCGGATCTGGATCGGATCGAGGTGGAGGGTGTGCTGCGGCTGCTCATGGGCGCGGGACGCGACTCCGTCGCCTATCTGATCGCGACCGCGTCGGTGGCGCTGCTCACCCATCCGGAACAGCTCGCCGCGCTGCGTCGGGATCCGGAGCAGATCCGCCCCGCCGTGGAGGAGTTCATGCGCGTGGGCGCCATGTTCGTGACGCTGTTTGCCCGAACCGCCGCCGAGGACGTGGAGATCGAGGGCGTGACGATTCCCGCGGGCACGTCGGTCGCGGTCTCGCCCGTGTCCGCGAACCGCGACCCGCACCACTGGGGCGCGGAGAATCCCGAGGAGTTCGACGTCGCACGTGACGCGTTCGGCCACCTCGGCTTCGGCTACGGCATCCACGGCTGCATCGGTCAGCAGGTCGCCCGTGTGGAGATCCGCACGGCCATCACCGCGCTGCTGGCGGCTTTCCCGAACCTCACCCTGGTGGACGCCGAGCAGCTGCGACCGCAGCCCTTCGCCCATCCCGTGGCCGTGTACGAGGCGGGAGCGGTGATCGCGAGCCTGGACGGCAGGGCGTCCTAGAGGAGAGCCAGCACTAGCATCATCCTTGTGACAGCAGACGATCCCGTAGTGGTCGGCGCGAACTGGTACCGGTTCGCGTCGGGCGAGCGCATCGTCAACGAGCACGTGATGAGCGTCTCTTTCGTCTGGATCATCAGCGGCGGCGGCGAGATCCATGCCGGCGGCCAGCGCTTCGTCGTGGACGCACAGCACGTTCTCCGACTGCCCTGGCATCACCGCGTCGAGTACCGCGCCAACACGCGCTCCCCGTTTCACATCGGCACGTTGCACGTGGTCCCCCGCCACGACACCAGCGTTCCGGTGACGCCGCGGGTCGCCTTCCTTCCGGGCGACCCGCTGCTCGCCGACCCCGCCCGCCACGGCGACCCGACGCAGTTCGCCCCGGGCGTCTCGTCCATGCACGCGGGCGCGGCGCGGCGGATCACCCAGTACGGTGCCATCGCCATCGAGCGACTGGCCGAGGGCGGGTTCGACGAGGACTACTTCCGAGCGCTCGGGCGTCTGATCATGATCGATAATGCAGCGTGGACCTCGGATCACGCCCAGCACGCCGTCGTGCCGGGATCATTGGAGCTGATGATGACCTTCATTCGTCACCACATCGCCGAGCCGCTGACCGTGAAGCGCGTGGCCGAGGCGGCGAAATGCAGCGAGACCACGGCACAGCGACTCTTCCCCCGCCACACCGGCGAGTCGCTGCAGTCGTGGATCCGCCACGTGCGTCTGCAGGAGGCGGCGCGGCTGCTTCGCACCACGGGGCTGCGGGTCAGTGAGGTCGCCCAGCTGGTGGGATACGTGGATCCGCTCTACTTCTCGCGGGCGTTCCGACGGGCGTTCGGCGTCGCGCCCAGCCAGTTCGCGCGCGCCACGCTGCGTCCCTGAACGTTTGAGCGAGTGATCGTCGGGTCCATGTATCCGCGCTCCTGCATCCTGCCCTCCGGCTGCGCGATACCTAGAGTTGACTGCGATCTCGCGCAGATCGGCTGTGCGAAGACGTGAAGGAGCGTGCCCGCCCATGACAGTGCATCGACGCCCGTTCGGGCGAACCGGTTGGGAGATCAGCGAGGTATCGTTCGGCGCCTGGCAGCTGGGCGGGCAGTGGGGACCGGTCGACGATGATCAGTCGGTGCGCACGCTGCTGGAGGCGTACGAGCGGGGAGTCAACTTCGTCGACACTGCGCAGATGTACGGCACCGGCCACAGCGAGGAGGTGGTGGGGCGATCGCTTCGGGAGTGGCGGGGCGAGCGGATCCACGTGGCCACCAAGGTGCAGCCGCCGGCCTGGCCCCACCCGTCCGTGGACGATCCGGACATCGCGGCGGCGTATCGCCCGGAGTACCTGCGCGACCAGGTCGAGCAGTCGCTGCGACGCCTCGGTGTGGAGCGGATCGACCTCTACCAGCTGCACTGCTGGATGCCCGGCGGGATGCGGGATCAGGAGTGGCTGCACACCCTGCGCGAGCTGCAGACGGAGGGAAAGATCGAGCGGATCGGCGTCTCGCTGCGCGACTATCGCGCCGATGAGGGGGTCGAGCTCGCACGCTCGGGACTCGTGGATTCGATCCAGGTGATCTACAACATCTTCGAGCAGCAGCCGGACGCCGAGCTGTTCCCCGCGGCCCTGGCCTCCGAGACGGCGATCATCGCGCGCGTCGCCCTCGATTCGGGCTCACTCGGCGGCACCTGGACGGCCGACACCTACGACTCCTGGCCGGAGGGCTCACAGCTGAAGACGATGTTCCGCGGGGAGCGCTTCGCCGAGACTCTGGAGCGGATCGCCGCCGTGCGGGAGGTCACCGCGCCCGTCTACGAGGGATTGGACGAGGCGGCGGTGCGGTTCGTGCTAGACGCCCCCGCCGTGTCGACGACGATCGTCGGCATGACCACGCCGAAGCGCCTCGCACGCAACCTGTCATTCGGCGACGGGACAGGTCTCGCGCCCGGTCTGCGCGACAGACTCACGGGCTTCGGATGGGAGAGGAACTACTACGTATGAGCACCGGATCATCGGCCATCGAACGGCTGAGCCCCGCCGAGATCGAGGATCGCCTCGCGACGACCTCGGTGGCGTACCTGCCCCTCGGCTCCCTCGAATTCCACGGACCGCACCTGCCGGTCGGACTCGACGCGCTCACGGCGCACGGCATCTGCCTGCGTGCTGCCGAACTCGCCGGCGGGATCGTGCTGCCGCCCTTCTATCAGGGCGTGGGCGGCGAACACAGCCGCTACCCGTGGACCCTCATGAGCGAGCGTCCGGAGGCGATCGAGACCCTGCTCGCGGAGACGCTGGACCGACTCGATGAGCTCGGCGTACGTCACGCCGTGATCCTGAGCGGGCACTTCGCCGATGAGCAGCGGGATCTCGTCACCCGCATCGCCGAGGGGTGGAACGCTGAGGGCCGTGTGCTGCGTGCCGTCGCCCGCACGATCGGGCAGGTCCCGGAGCCTCCGGTGCGGCCCGATCATGCCGGTCGCTTCGAGTCGCTGCTGCTGCACGCGATCGACCCCGCCCTGGTGCGCGTCGATCGGCTTCCGGATCCGGTCGCCTTTCCTGTTCCCGCGGGCGAGGATCCCTACGGTTCGGGCCGTCATGACACCGCCCATCCGCTGCACGGCGTCTTCGGAGCCGACCCCCGCGATCTGGATACCGAGGCCGCCGAGCCGCTGCTGGCGCATCTCGCCGCCTGGGTGGCCTCCCTCACCTCCTGAACGCAAACGAGACATCGCCCTGGCCGAGCGGCCAGGGCGATGTCTCGTTTGTCGACGATCAGAAGTCGAAGTCGTCGATGTTGTCGGCGTTGAAGACGTACGGGTCACCGAGCAGCACCGTGGCGTCGGCGCCCACCGTGAAGGATCCGAGCTTGCCCGCCTCGAAGCTGTCGCCCTCCTTGCCGGTGATGGTGCCGGCGATCAGCGCGTCCGCCGCGTATGCGGAGAGGTAGCCGAGGTCCTCCGGGTTCCACAGCGCGAAGGCCGTGACGGTGCCGTCCTTCACGTACTCGCGCATCTGGTTCGGCGTGCCGAGGCCCGTGAGCGCCACCTTGCCCTTGTAGTTCGAGGTGGAGAGGTAACGGGCAGCAGCCGAGATGCCGATGGTCGTCGGCGAGATGATGCCCTTGAGGTCCGGGTGAGACTGCAGCACGGCAGCGGTCTTGTCGAACGAGACCTGCTCGTCGTCGTCACCGTAGACCACATCCACCAGCTTGATGTTCGGGTGGTCCGACGCGAGGAGCGTCTTCATGATGTCGATCCACGCGTTCTGGTTCGTTGCGTTCGCGGTCGAGGACACGATGGCGATCTCGCCCGCGTCACCGATCTGCTCGGCGATCAGGTCGATCTGCGCCTTCGCGATGCCCTCGGCCGTGGCCTGGTTGACGAACAGGTCGCGGCACTCGGGGTTGGTGTCGGAGTCGAAGGTAACCACCTTGACGCCGGCGCCGCGCGCCTCGTCGAGGGCGTCACAGATCGCCTTCGGGTCGTTGGCCGAGACCACCAGGGCACCGACGCCCTGCTGCGTTGCGGTGTTGATGTAGCTCACCTGAGCGTCCGGGGTGGACTCGGCGGGGCCGACCTCGGCGAACGTGCCGCCGAGCTCCTCCACGGCGGCCTTGCCGCCCTTGCTGGAGGTGTCGAAGTACGGGTTGCCGAGGCTCTTCGGCAGGAACGTGATGGACAGGTTCTCGCTCGATCCGCCACCGCTGCCTGCGGAGCCGGTCGATTCGCCGGCCGGGGTACCGGTGTCGGCGCAACCGCTGAGGGCGAGCGCCGCGGCGACCACGACAGCCGCGACGGCGGCGACACGCTTGCGTGCAAACTTCATTGTTCTCTTCCTTTTTCGGGTCGTGCGGACGGTCGTCGCAGGTGCCGGCGACCGGGGCGCAGCATCAGGATGCTGTGGATGCTGCGACGCGTGGGAGACGGCCGGGCCGTCGTCGGGCTTTCTGCACCCAGGCCAGCAGGCTGGCACCGACCACGGAGAGCACCAGCAGCGCACCCGTGATCACGTTGATGACGTCGGAGGTCACGTTTGCCAGGCGCAGTGCGCTGGAGAGCACACCGATCAGGAGCACCGCGGCGACCACACTGTAGAGCTGTCCGCGCCCGCCGAACACCGAGACCCCGCCGAGCACGACGGCCGCGATGACCTGCAGTTCCAGGCCCGTCGCGTTGTCCCCTCGCGCGCTGCCGAAGCGCAGCGTGAAGAAGATGCCGGCGAAGGCGGCGACGAGGCCGGAGAGCATGAACAGCACGAACTTGGTGCGCTCGACGTGGATGCCGGAGAAGCGCGCCGCGTCCTTGGACAGGCCGATGGCGTAGATCCCGCGCCCGAAGGGGGTGAAGTGCAGCATGATCACGAACACCACGAGCAGGATCACGAACGGCACCATGATGTACGGGATGGTGGTGCCGGCGATCTTGGCCTTCGCCAGCGCGCTCCACAGTTCGGGGAAGTCGGTGACGGCCGTGGTGCCGAGCACACCCACCGCGAGTCCGCGAAACAGCGCCAGCGTGCCGATGGTCACGGCCAGCGAGGGCAGCCCCACCACGGTCACCAGGAATCCGTTGACCGCGCCGCCGATGGCACCGACGACCAGCGCGAGGATGGCAGCCACCTCGAACGGCAACCCGGCCTGAATGCCGGCGCCGGTCACGACACTGGCGAGTCCCACCATGCTGCCCACGGACAGATCGATCTCTCCGGTGATCATGATGAGGGTCATCGGCAGCGCGATCAGTAGGATCGGGGCGACGTCCAGCAGCAGGTAGTTCAGCGTGATGGGCTGGCCGAACCCGCGAACAGCCACGATCGCGTACAGCGTGACGAGGATCAGCAGGGCGACGATGCCGCTCTCTCGCGAGATCAGGATGCGCCGCCAGAGCGGCTTCTCGAAGTCGTGTGAGACGCGGTTGGTCGACGGGGATGCGGTGTTGGCGATGGTCATGACTGATCCCTTGCTTCGATGAGCCGCTGCCTCTGCCGCACCGCGAGCCAGCGGTCCAGCACGATCGCACCGATGATGAGAGCGCCCACCACGGCGCGCTGCCAGAAGTCGGGGATGCCCAGGATCGGCAGCGCCCGGTTGATGGTCATCAGCAGCATCGCGCCGATGGCCGCGCCCCACACGGTTCCGACGCCGCCGGTGATGGCGACGCCGCCGATGACGGCAGCGCCCACGGCATCCAGCTCCCATCCGGCTCCGGCCTGCGAGCTGACCGTGCCGTAGCGGGCGACGTAGAACACACCGGCGAGGCCGGCCAGAGCGCCGGACAGCACGAAGGCGGTGAGCACGCGACGCGTGACCTTGAGGCCGTAGAGCTCGGCGGCGGCGGGGTCGGATCCGATGGCGTAGTACTCGCGCCCGCCTCGGGTGTTGCGCATGTACCAGGCTGCGATGACGAGCAGGATCACCGCCACGATCGCGAGGATCGGGATCGTCAGCAGCTGCCCGGTGCCGACGGCGAGGAAGTCCTTCGGGATGTCGGAGGCGTTCACGCGGGTGGAGCCCGCCCACATCACGTTGATGCCGCGATAGGCGTAGAGCGTGCCGAGCGTGATCACCATGGCGGGGACGCGGGCGTACGCGACCAGCGCACCGTTGATCAATCCCAGCACACCGCCGAACGCGACCGCCAAGATCACCACCACCGGCACGGGCAGCGCGGGAGCGTCGATGAACAGGCGTCCGGCGAGGTAGGCCGACAGTCCCATCACCGAGCCGACCGAGAGGTCGACGTTGCGGGTGATGATCACGATCGCCTGTCCGATCGCCACGAGCACGAGGATCGACGGGGTCAGCAGCAGATCGCGCCAGCCGTCGGCGCTGAGCAGGAAGCTGGGGTTCTTGGCGGTGGCTGCGGCCACCACGACCGCCAGCGCGATAAGGATGCCGAACTCGCGCGCCTTGCCGAGCGCCCCGATGTTCTTGGTGAGACCGGAGACCGGGATTCGGGTGGTAGACGGGGCGGTCATGCGTGCTGCTCCGATGCGTGTGTGGCGGCGAACATCACGTTCTCGCTGGTGGCCTGAGCCCGGTCGATCTCTGCCGTGATGCGACCCTCGCGCATCACCAGGACGCGGTCCGCCATGCCGAGCACCTCGGGCAGCTCCGAGGAGATCATGAGGATGCCCATGCCTCGGCCCGCGAGCTCGGACAGCAGACGGTGCACCTCGGACTTGGTTCCGATGTCGATGCCGCGGGTGGGCTCGTCGATGATGAGCACCTCGGGCTCGGTCGCCAACCACTTGGCCAGCACCACCTTCTGCTGGTTGCCGCCGGAGAGCGTCGCTGCCACGGTGTCGAGCGCGTGCGCTTTCACCTCGAGCCGGCTCGCCCAGACGCGCGCGGCGTTGTTCTCCATGCCGGTGGTGATCAGCCCGAAGCGCGCGAGCCCGCGACGGATCGCCATCGTGATGTTGCGCCCCACGCCGGAGTCGACGACGAGTCCCTGCTTGCGGCGGTCCTCCGGTACCAGCGCGATGCCGGCGCGCATCGCGTCCACCGGTCTGCCGCGCCGCACCGGAGTGCCCCGCATGCTGACGCTGCCCTCCTGGTAGCCGTCCACGCCAAACACGGCGCGCGCGACCTCGCTGCGTCCCGCACCGACCAGGCCCGCCAGCCCCACGATCTCCCCCGCGTGCACGGTGAAGCTGATGTCGTGGAAGACACCCTGGCTGGTGAGGTTCGCCACCTCCAGCAGGGGTTCGCCGATGGCCGCCTCGATCTTCGGGAAGAGCTCGGTGACGTCGCGCCCCACCATCTGGCGCACCAGCTCAGCTGGCGTGGTCTCCGCGATCGCCATGGTGGAGATGTAGGCACCATCGCGCATCACGGTGACCGTGTCGCACAGCGCAAAGACCTCGTCGAAGCGGTGGGAGATGAAGATGAGTCCGCGTCCCTCGTCGCGCAGGCTCCGCGCGATGCTGAACAGCCGCTCGACCTCCACGCCCGACAGGGCGGCCGTCGGCTCGTCCATCACGAGGAGCTTCGCGTCGAGAGAGACGGCCTTCGCGATCTCGATGACCTGCTGATCGGCGATCGAGAGGCCCTCCGCTGGGCGGTCGGGGTCGATCGCCACACCGAGGCGGGTGAACAGGCGCTCGACCTCGTGGCGCATGGCCCGACGGTCGATCTTGCCGAAGCGGCCTGTCAGCTGACGCCCCATGAAGATGTTCTCCGTGACCGAGAGGTCGGGAAACAGCGTCGGCTCCTGATAGATCACGGCGACGCCGGCGGCTTTCGCCTGCGCGGTCGTCGCGAAGTCGACGTCTTCGCCGTCCAGGCGAAGCTCCCCGCTGTCACGGCGGTACAGGCCGGCCACGATCTTGACGAGCGTGGACTTGCCGGCCCCGTTCTCGCCGATGAGGGCGTGAATGGATCCCGCCTGCACGCGCAGCGTTCCGGAGCGCAGTGCCAGCACCGCGCCGAACGACTTGGCCACGTTGGAGAGCTCAAGAACGACGGGAGCGTCGCTCCCTGGCACAGCTGCGTCGCTGGTCTGCACGGCTTCCTCCACGATGAGGTATCACATGAATCTGAATCGATTCATGTTCGAGTCATGCTCACTGTAGTGCATGGGCTATCGGCCCGGTCAAATCACAAATCGGCAACGCTCGACACGTCCATGAAAGTGAGGGGCGAAGCCATATCGGCTGCGGGCGGGGACGTGCTGTGAGGTGAGTGGGCGGAAGTGGGGCGTGGTCCGTGTGGGGGCCGGCGACGAGTCAGGACGGAAGCGGGCCCGGGGCGTTGACCGGTCCACGGGGCGAACCCATCGCGGTGACCGTTCTCCTCGGCGAAGCGCCCTGCCTTCGCTGGGGCCGGGATGACAAGCTCCGGGCGGAAGCGAACCTGCGCCCTGACCGCTCCACCGGGGGAAACCCTCCCCCGCGCGGTGGCGGGTGGAGCGGGCGACGCGCGCCACCCGCGTCTGGCGGCGCGGGACGAAAGCTCAGTTCGGAAGCGGACCCGGCACGGTGGCCGCCCGATCCAGGGCGAAGCACTCTCGCCAGCGCGATGACCGCCCCACCGGAGCGAAGCACTCTCCCCAATGCGATGACCGCCCGATCCAGGGCGAAGCACTCTCTCCAATGCGATGACCGCCCCACCGGGGCGAAGCGCGTTACCCGCGCGTGGAGGCCCGGACGACAAGCTCGGGACGGAAGCGGACTCGACGCGGCGGCTCGTTCGGCGACGCCACGGCCTCCAGCAGCAGCTCCACCGCCACCGCCCCCATCTCGTGCGCGGGCTGGCGCACCGAGCTGAGCGGCACCACGGTGGACTGCGCGAAGTCGATGTCGTCGTAGCCGATCAGCGCGAGATCGTCGGGGATGCGGATGTCACCCAGGAGCGAAGCGCCCTGCATGACACCGACGGCGAGCAGGTCGTTCGCACAGAACACCGCGTCGGGGCGCTCGTTCGCGGGTCGATGTGCAATGGCCTCCCCCGCTGCTCGGCCGGCGAGCACCGTCATGGCATCCTGCTCGATCACCTCGAGCACGGCGTCGGGGAACTCCTCGAGCGCACGGCGCGCACCGGAGAGACGATCGGAGACCTGGCGGATCGACAGCGGTCCGCCGACGAACGCGATGCGCCGCCGACCGAGCGACAGCAGGTGCGAGGCGGCGAGGTGACCGCCCTCCAGGTCGTCGACCGATACCGACGGCACCGGGGTGTCGGGCAGCTCGGCATCCACGAGCACGAGCGGGATGTTCGCCTCGGCCAGCCGCACGACGGCGGTCGTGTCGTCCGCGGTGGGCGTGAGGAGCACACCGTTCACGCGCTGTTCGCGGAACAGGTCGACATACGCGGCCTCTCGGATGTCGCTCTGATCGCTGTTGCCGAGCAGCACGGCCATGCCCTCGGCGGCGGCTCGATCCTCGGCGCCGCGGGCGACCTGCGCGAAGAACGGGTTCGCGCTGTCGAGCACGACGAGTCCGATGGAGCGGCTGCGCCCGGCGCGCAGCTGGCGTGCTGCATCGTTGCGCACGAAACCGAGCTCCTCGATCGCAGCCTGCACTCGCTCGACGGTGGTCGCAGCGACCTTGTGTGGGCGATTGAGCACGTTCGAGACGGTACCGACCGACACCGACGCCGCCTGGGCGACATCCTTCACGCTGACCGTCACGGCGACCGTTCCTCCTCGGGGGCGCTTGACGGCCCCGGACACTCAGACTATCGTCGTGAAACGATTCAGATTTGTCCAGCGCCCCGTCGTCCCTCGCGGCTCACACAAAGGAGTGCCATGTCCCGCTACGCCTTCATCCTGCAGGTGAGGCCCGAAATGCTCGACGAGTACGTCGCCCGACACAGCCCGGTCTGGCCGGAGATGCTCACCGAGATCGCCGCCGCCGGACGACGGAACTACTCGATCTTCCTCGACCGCGAGCGCAGCGCCCTGTTCGGCAGTTACGAGTGCGACGACGAGACCGCCGCGCGCGACTACCTGGCCGCATCCGAGGTCGCAGGTCGATGGGAGGCGGACATGGCGCCGTTCTTCATCGGGCTGGAAGGGCGCGCGGATCAGGCCGCGACCCCCCTCACTGAAGTCTTCAACCTGGAGGATCAACTCCGGGCCATCCCCACCGAAAGCGAGAACTGATGTCGTCCCTCACCCCGGAAACCCTCTCCGCACTGGAGAAGCAGTCGATCGAGCTGCCGTCGTGGGCGTTCGGAAACTCCGGCACCCGCTTCAAGGTGTTCGGGACCGCCGGCACTCCGCGTGACCCGTTCGAGAAGATCGCTGACGCCGCCGAGGTCAACCGACTCACCGCGCTGGCACCGTCCGTGGCGCTGCACATTCCGTGGGATCTGGTCGACGACTTCAGCGTGCTGCGTCGTCACGCGGAGGACCTCGGCGTGAGCCTCGGCACGATCAACTCGAACACGTTCCAGGACGACGACTACAAGTTCGGCGCCCTCACGCACGAGGATCCGCGCATCCGTCAGAAGGCGATCGACCACCACCTCGAGTGCATCGACGTGATGGACGCCACCGGCTCCCGCGACCTCAAGATCTGGCTGGCCGAGGGCTCGAACTACCCCGGTCAGGCCGACCTGCGTGGTCGCCAGGATCGCCTGCAGGAGTCGCTGCAGAAGATCTACGACCGCCTGACGGGTGAGCAGCGCCTGGTGCTGGAGTACAAGTTCTTCGAGCCGGCGTTCTACCACACCGATGTTCCGGACTGGGGAACGTCGTACGCGCAGGTGGCGGCCCTCGGCGACCGTGCGATGGTCTGCCTCGACACCGGTCACCACGCACCGGGCACCAACATCGAGTTCATCGTGATGCAGCTGGCGCGTCTCGGAAAGCTCGGTTCGTTCGACTTCAACTCCCGCTTCTACGCGGATGACGACCTCATCGTGGGTGCCGCCGACCCGTTCCAGCTGTTCCGCATCCTGTTCGAGGTGATCCGTGGCGGCGCGCTGAACAACCCCGACGTCGCCTTCATGCTCGACCAGTGCCACAACGTGGAGAACAAGATCGCCGGCCAGATCCGCTCGGTGCTGAACGTGCAGGAGATGACCGCCCGCGCTCTGTCCGTGGACACCGACGCACTGCGTGCGGCGCAGGTGTCCGGCGACGTGCTCGGCGCCAACGCCGTCTTCATGGACGCCTTCTACACCGACGTCCGCCCCGCTCTCGCCGACTGGCGGGAGGCTCGCGGCCTCCCCCGCGACCCGATGGCCGCCTTCGCCACGTCGGGGTACCAGGAGCAGATCGAGGCCGATCGCGTCGGCGGCCAGCAGGCCGGTTGGGGCGCGTAAGTTCCCACGGAGTGTGGGGCCGGTGTTCCGGCCCCACCCTCCGTCGTTTCCGGGCTGCCGCCCGCCGCTTGGTCTCAGAAGCAGTCGACGGCGACACCAGGCAAGACACCAACTGAGACCACCCCCTCGCCATCCCGACCCCGGACCGACCGTTGGTCTCACAAACTGTCGACGGCGACACCAGGCAAGACACCAACCGAGACCACCATCACCATCCCAACCCTGGCTTGACGTTTGGTCTCAGAAACTGTCGACAGCGACACCAGCTGGGACACCAACCGAGACCACCCATACGTCCTTCCCCCTCCGGCCCGCCCCTTAGTCGCCCGCGGCCGCAGCCTCGCCCCACCGTCGTCGCCCCCAGGCTCCGGCCCGACGGTCGGTTTCAGAAGCTGGCTGCGGCGGCACCAGCCGACACCCCAACTGAGACCACCCATGCGTCGTGCCCACCTCAGGCCCGACCCTTCGTCGCCCGGGGCCTCCGGCGCACCCTCCGCCTTCCCCACCTCAGTCATCCCGGTCTCCGGCTCTTCGTCATCCCGACCTCCGACCCACGTCGGCCTGACGGTTGGTCTCAGAAGCTGTAGGGGGGCGATGCCAATCGGGACTCGAACTGAGACCGACCCGACCGCTGCTCTCAAAAGATGTCGAAAGTCTGCGCCGCAGCAGCGGCAACGGAGACCACTCAGCTCCACGCAGCAGCCCGACACCTGGCAGGTGGCAGTCAGGCGCCGGACGCATTGACGCCAGACGCCACACACCGGGCACGGGGCACGGGGCACGGGCACGGGCACGGGCACCGGCACCGGCACCGGGCACCGCACACCGCGCACCAGAAACCGGGCACGGGCACCGGGGGCCAGACGCCGGGCACCGGACACCGGGGAGACTCAGTACCTGGGGTGGGCGAACTCCCGAGGCTCGATCAGCGCGGGGCGTTGAGTGCGGTGGCGGCAGCGAAGCGCTCCGCGGCAGCGCGATACAGCTCATGCCGGCGGGGGTCGGGCTGGAACTCCGCCTCGACACCGCCCGCCAGCGCACGAAGGTCTTCCACACCACCGAACTCGCCGATCGCGCGCGCTGCGAGATACGCCACACCCTGCGCCGCGCCGTGGCCGGCGGCGGGACGGATCACCGGGATCCCCAGCACGTCGGCCTTGATCTGCAGCCAGGCGTCGGAGGACGCCCCGCCACCCGTCGAGAGCAGATGATCGACCGCGAAGCCGGCGTCCCGCATCGCGTCCAGGTCGCGCGCGAGGGCGAAGGAGTTGCCCTCCATGACCGCCAGCATCAGGTCGGTGACGTCGGTGGCGAGATCGATCCCGCTGATCACGCCGCGTGCGGAGGCGTTCCAGGTCGGGGTGCGCTCACCCGCATGGCTCGGCACCATCGTCACGCGACCCGGCCGCGGACGGCGCAGGATCTCGGCGGCGTCGCGATGGTCGTGCGTCGGATCCAGCCCGTTGACCCAGTCGATGGCGGCACCCGCCGAGACCTGCGCGGTGATGAGCAGGTCGGTGTCGGGAAGGCAGTGTCGGGAGTGGATGAACCCGGGCACCGCGGTGCCGCGCGGAACGGCCAGCATCGTCACACTGCTGAAGCCGGTCATCTCCACCAGCGGATCGCCGGGCGCGAGCGCACCGGCCTCCAGCGCCGAACCGATCGCATCGATGCCACCCGCCACCACGGGGATCCCCGGTGAGACACCGAGCTCCGCGGCCGGAGCCGCAAGCAGCTCCCCCACCACATGGTCGGCAGGCACGATCGGCGGCAGCAGCCCGAGCGCCGGAACAGCGGCACGGAGCGCGGGCGGGAAGTCGCCGAGGGTCTCGTCGAAGCCCTGCATCAGGGACGCGGTGGTGTCATCGAGGACCGCGACGCCCGTGAGCCGACGCACGATCGCGCCATTCGTCGACACGATGGCCGATGCACGCTCCAGCGCCTCGGGGCGGTGCTCCGCCAGCCACAGCAGCTTCGCGGTACCGAAGAAGGCGTCCGCGCCGTTTCGCGAGTCCGGCACGATCTCGGCGATGCGATGCGCTTCCGCCGTCGCACGACGATCGAGCCAGGTCAGCGCAGGACCCGTGGGGTTCCCGCCGGCGTCGATGGCCACGAGCGTGGGCGCTTGAGACGTGACGGCGATCGCACGGATGTCAAGCCCCGCCGTCACCCGTTGAGCCGAAGCCACCACGGCCTCCCACCACTGCCGGGCGTCCTGCTCGGCGGCCGCTTCGTCCACATGCGTCGGATACGGAGTCGAGGCATCGGCGATGCGGCGGCCATCACGATCGACAGCCACGACTTTCGCCGAGCTCGTACCGACGTCCAGGCCGAGGAAGGCGATCGTCACGTCAGCGCTCGCCATCGACGAGCGGATTCAGCGCGGGCTCGCCCGCGAGGTAGCGGCGCACCTCTTCAGCCACGCCGTGGGCGGCGCGCTCGGCAGTCTGGCGGCTGGCACCGGCGATGTGCGGGGTCACAACCACATCCTTGCCCTCTGCGGCCTGCGCGAACAACCGGTGCGAGAAATCGACCGGCTCATCCGGATAGACGTCGAATGCCGCACCACCGAGGTGACCGGCGTCAATTGCCGCGGCGACCGCGTCGTAGTCCACCAGTCCGCCACGGGCGGCGTTGACCAGCATCGCACCCGGCTTCATCCGCGCGATCGCCTCGGTCCCCACGATGTGGCGCGTCTCGGGCGTGAGCCTCGCGTGCACCGACACGAGGTCGGCTCGCCGGAACAGCTCATCGGCATCGGCGACCCGCTCGATGACGCCGTCAAGCACGCCCGCAGGAAGATAGGGGTCGAACACCAGCACCTGTGCGCCCATGGCGGCGAGCACCCGGGCGACGTGACCGCCGACCGCTCCGGCGCCCAGCAGACCGATCACAGCGCCCGACACCTCCCCGCCAACGGCATCCGAACGGTACAGGTCGCCGCGCCATTCGTGACGCAGCATGCTGGCCTGAGCCAGCGGGATACGACGCAGCAGCGCGAGGCTGAGACCGATGGTCATCTCCGCCGTCGCGATCCCGTTACGACCGGGAACGTTCGCCACGCGGATTCCGAGCCGACGCGCGGCGTCGAGGTTGACGTTGGTGGGGCCGCCACGGGACACCGCGATCAGGCGGAGCTCGGGGCTGGCGGCCATGACGCGCTCTGTCATCGGGGCGAGCTGCGTGACGATGGCGGTCGCGCCCTCGAGGGCGGCGATCACCTGGTCCTCGTCACCCGAAGCCTCATCGACCTCGGCCACGCGGCCGAACGGCTCGTCCGGCCACGCGAACTCCAGTTCGCGGATCTCGACGGGCTCGGGCACCGCTGCGGCGACAGCGTCGCGGAACAGGGAGGCGCGAATGAAGCGGTCGCCGGCGGCCAACACGCGAGTCATGGGGGTGTCCTTTCAACCGGGTCCGATGACTCGTCCCGATACAGCTGTCGATCCTCGGCACCACGGGTCTCAGACGCCGGGTGCCACAGCCGGTCCCGCGGCGCTGCCGCGGGACCGGTGAGTGGTTACTTCTTGCCGAAGACCTCGGCGTAGTACTCCTCGGCGTTCGACTTGTCGATGACCTTGATCGGCATGTACTGGTCCTTCTCAACGGTCTTGCCAGCCAGCAGGTCGGCCGTGATGTCGATCAGCGCATCGCCGTGAGCCTTGCCACCACCGAGGCTGACGGTCGACTTCTCCGGGTCGCCATCAATGATGTTCTGGATCTCGTTCTCCGTCGCATCGATGCCGAACAAGCCGAACTTCGAGTAGTCGGTGATGCCCGCGGACTTGACGCCCTCGTTGCCGCCGACGGCACCGCCGCCGCCGATCGTGGCGATGACCTTCATGTTGGGGTTCGCCTGCAGGAAGTTCTCCGCGTTGGCGACACCGTCTTCCGCGGTCAGCGCCGGAGCCGTGGCGACGAGCTTCGCGTTCGGGGCGAGCTCGGCGATCGCCTCCTTGATGCCGTTGGCGCGATCGATGATCTCCGGGAAGCGCGGCAGGTCCATCAGGCCCCACTCGACCGTCTCGGACTTGTCGAAGTTCGCGTTGATCCACTTCGCCGCAGCCTCGCCGTTGGCATAGCCGGTGTTGTAGGCATCGACAAGGTACTGGGCGTCATAGTTGGTGAGCACCTGCGTGTAGCCGACCACCTTGATGCCGGCCTCCTGCGCCTTCTTGGTGACGTCGGTGAGGGCGTTGGACTCGACCGCGCAGATGATGACCGCGTCGACACCCTGCTGGATGAAGTTCTCGATCTGGCTGACCTGCTTGGCCGCGTCGTTGGCGGCGTCGACGTAGGTGACCGACATGTCCTTGGTGGCACCGTAGGTCTGCGCCTCCTGGACCAGTTCGGCCCACACCGGGTTGCTGAGGTCCGAGAAGGTGACGCCAACCGTGTACGCGCCATCCTTGGCGGCGTCGGAGCCGCCGGTGTTGGAGGCGCCAGAGCCGGTGGCGTCGCCGGGCATCGAGCACCCGGACAGCGTCAGCGCGAGGGCGACCGCAGAAGCTGCGAGGATCGCGATTTTCTTCACGAGGGGTCCTTTCGTTGTGACGACGGTGACGCGTCATCGCGTCGTCGATGTGATTGCGGGAATGCGGGATTGAGGATTCAGGCTGCGGCTTTCGCGCCCTGACGGAAGATGGAGACGCCACCGATCTGCTTACGGCGTCCCTTGCTGTTCTTCGACGTGGCGTCGTAGATCACGGCGGTGAGCAGGATGACGCCCTTGATAACCAGCTGGACATACTCGCTGACGTTCAGCAGCACGAGACCGTTATCGAGCACACCTACGATGAGCACGCCGACGAACGCGCCGAACAGGCTGCCGCGCCCACCCATCACACTGATGCCGCCGAGCACACAAGCTGTCAGCACGCTGAACTCGAAGCCGGCACCGGTGGCCGACTGCGCCGAGTTGAGGCGCGACAGCAGCAGGATGGCGCCGATCGCGGTGAACAGACCGCACAGCGCATAGACCGTGATGAGCGTGGCGCGAGTGGGAACGCCGGAGAGGCGTGCAGCCTCGACGTTGTTGCCGATCGCGTAGAAGTAGCGACCCAGCGGGGTCTTGTTCAGCACGAACAGGCCGATGGCCCACACCACGATCAGCACGAGCAGTGAGATCGGGATGCCAGCCACAGCACCCTGACCGAGGAAGGAGAACTCCCGCGGGAAGCCGAACACCGGCAGCCCCTTGGACACCAGGTAGCTGATGCCGTTGAGGATCATCATCATCGACAGCGTGACGATCAGCGGCGCGACTCCGGTGAAGGTGACGATGAGGCCGTTGATGGTGCCGATCACCACACCCAGCACGAGCGAGAGGATCACCGCGAGGTACCACGGCACCCCGAGCTGGCTCATGAGCATGCCCGTGACCACCACGTTGACCGAGATCTGGTAGCCCACCGACAGGTCGATACCGCCGGTGATCAGCACGAACGAGAAGCCGACGGCGACGATGCCGAGCGTGGCGATCTGGCGCATGATGTTGAAGATGTTGGACGGGTCGAGGAAGTTCGGGCTCAGAACACTGAACGCGATGACGAGGACCACGAGGACGAGCAGGATGCCCAGGTCCTTCATCCGGCCCATGAGCATGGACTTCATACGATCTCTCCTTCGGCAGCCAGAGCCAAGACCGACTCCTGGGTGATCTCTTCTTTGGCGAGGACGCCCTGCTGGACTCCCTCACGTAGCACGATGATGCGATCGGACATGCCGATCAGCTCCTCCATGTCGGAGGAGATCATGAGGATGGTGCGGCCCTCTTCGGCCAGCGCGTTCATGATCCGGTAGATCTCGGCGCGGGCGCCGACATCGATACCTCGGGTGGGCTCATCGAAGATGAGCACCTCGGGTGCGGTGGACAGCCACTTCGCCAGCACGACCTTCTGCTGGTTGCCTCCGCTAAGGTTGCCGACGATCTCGTTGGGGCTCGGCGCCTTGATGCGCAGATCCGCCATGTACTTGTCGGCCAGCGCCCGCTCGGCCTTGCGATCGACGACGCCGGCGTTGGCGAATTCCGCAACGTGCGGCAGCGTGATGTTGTCCTGAATGGAGAACTCCAGCACGAGGCCGTGACGCTTGCGGTCTTCCGGAACGAGAGCGATACGGTGGGCGATGGCGGCGCGGGGTGATCGCGCCACGACGGACTGGCCGCGGAGGGTGACCTCGCCCGCTTCCAGGGGCTTGGCTCCGAACAGCAGCTCGGCGAGTTCGGTGCGCCCGGCACCGATGAGTCCGCCGAATCCGAGGATCTCACCGGCGTGCGCTTCGAAGCCGATGTCGTGAACGCCGTTGCCGGTGAGACCGCTGACGCTCAGCGACACCTCACCCGGCGCCGACTCGCGCTGCGGGTAGCCGTCGGACAGCTCACGACCGACCATGAGGTTGATGAGCTCTCGGCGCGTGGTGTCGGTGATGTCGCGGGTGGCGACGTACTGACCGTCGCGCAGCACCGAAACACGATCGGCCAGGCGGAAGATCTCGTCCATGCGGTGCGAGATGTAGACGATCGTCATCCCCTGCGCCTTGAGCGCGTCGACCACGCCGTACATCGCCTCCACCTCGGCAGCGGTCAGCGGTGCGGAGGGCTCGTCCATGATCAGGAGGCGAGCGTTGCGTGAGAGCGCCTTGGCGATCTCGACGATCTGCTGATATCCGGTGGTCAGCTCCCCGACCTGGACTCGCGGGTCGATGCGGACGCCGAGACGGGCGAACTGCTCGGCTGCGATGCGATCCATGTTCTTGCGATCCAGCACCGCGCCGCGCTTGAGGAAGTGCCCGAGGAACACGTTCTCAGCCGCCGTGAGGCTGGGCACGAGTGTGAACTCCTGATAGATCACCGCGATGCCGAGGCTCTGGGCCAATGCCGGGGTGAGCTTGGTGAACTCCTGGCCCTCCACTGTGATGGAGCCCGATGTCGCGGGCACGGCGCCGGCGAGCACCTTGATCAGCGTGGACTTTCCCGCGCCGTTCTCACCGACGATGGCATGCACCTCGCCCGAGCGCAGCTCCAGCGAAACGCCACCGAGCGCGACCACGCCGGGATATTCCTTCGTGATGTCGCTGAGACGGACATCGATGCCGGCGGAAGCGCTCATCTGCTGCGCCCGTCGTTGTCCGTGCCGCGGCCGACAGGCAGTGCGGTCACCATCATGCTCCACTCCTTTGTGTCAGGGTGAGAACAGCATGTTATATGCTGTCAGCTTTTGTCAACTCCTGTGAGAACATTCCCCACGTCGTACCCGCCCCCCGCGAGAAACCCAAGCAAGTCCGAGAAACCCTGCATTGCGGGGTTTCTCGGACTTGCTTGGGTTTCTCGGCGACGGGCGGGCGCGGCCGGGCGCGACGGGCG
>NZ_JBJDRI010000038.1:0-41796 GCF_044987425.1 Microbacterium sp. ZW T5_56
GTGAAGAGGGGGCGTGGGATGGGAGGATGGAAGCAGGCGCGGGAGAGCGCCTGCGGAGTGAGGGAGAGAGCATGCGCGTCGGAGTGATCGGTGGCGGACAGCTGGCACGGATGATGATCGCACCGGCGGAGGAGCTGGGCCTGGACATCCGCGTGCTCGCGGAGGAACCCGACATGTCCGCAGCTCTCGCGGCGACCGCGACCGGCGACTACCGCGATCTCGACACCGTTCTGGCGTTCGCACAGGATGTCGATGTCATCACCTTCGACCACGAGCACGTTCCGCAGGACGTGCTGGCCGGACTCATCGACGCAGGCGTCGCGGTGCACCCCGGACCCGCGGCGCTCGCCGTCGCTCAAGACAAGCTCGTGATGCGGGCCACCATGGCGCGCATCGGCGCACCGCAGCCCGACTGGGCCGCCGTGCACGACGCGGACGAACTGGCGGCGTTCCTCGACGCACACGACGGACGTGCCGTGGTCAAGACAGCACGTGGTGGCTACGACGGCAAGGGTGTGCGCGTCGTGAACGCGGCTCACGAGGCCGACGACTGGTTCACCGCGCTCGCGGAGGACGCCAACGGTGGAGCCCTGCTGGTCGAGGAGATGGTCGACTTCACGCGCGAGCTCGCGCAGCAGGTCGCTCGTCGCCCCTCCGGCGAGGCTGTGGCGTACCCGGTGGTGCAGACCGTCCAGCGCGACGGCGTGTGCGCCGAGGTCACCGCTCCCGCCCCCGGCATCGGTGCCCTCGCTGACGAAGCCGCCGCGCTCGGACTGCGCATCGCCGAGGAACTCGACGTCACCGGGATGCTCGCGGTGGAGCTGTTCGAGACCGCCGACGGACGCATCCTCGTCAACGAACTGGCGATGCGCCCCCACAACAGCGGGCACTGGACGCAGGATGGCGCGATCACCAGCCAGTTCGAGCAGCACCTGCGCGCCGTCCTGGATCTCCCGCTCGGCGACCCGTCCCCGCGCGCGGCTCACGCCGTGATGATCAACATCCTCGGCGGGCCGGAGGGAGCGACGATGTCGGACCGTTTCTCAGCAGCACTCGCGGCGGCACCGGATGCCAAGATCCACACCTACGGCAAGGCCCCGAGACCCGGCCGCAAGGTGGGACACGTCAACGCCGCCGGTGCCGACCTGGATGCGGTGCTGGCTTCCGCTCGCGCCGCCGCCGCTGCCTTCGACTGACTGACCCGCCCGCTCCCAGCGGATTCGGGGCGTTCGTCCGCGTGCCGTGCACCGGGCGTTCGGCCGGGGCCCCTAGCCTGTTCTGGTGACCTCTGCGCTGCATTCATCCGAGAACCCGCTCGTCGGCGTCGTCATGGGCTCCGATTCGGACTGGCGCGTGATGGCAGACGCCTCCGCCGCGCTGACCGAGTTCGGCATCCCGCACGAGGTCGAGGTCGTCTCGGCGCACCGGACCGTTGACAAGCTCGTCCGCTACGGACGCGAGGCGCGCGGACGCGGCCTGCGCGTGATCATCGCCGGTGCCGGTGGTGCGGCACACCTCCCCGGCATGCTGGCCTCGATCACGGCACTTCCCGTGATCGGTGTGCCCGTGCCGCTGGCCATGTTGGACGGGATGGATTCCCTGCTGTCGATCGTGCAGATGCCGGCAGGCATCCCGGTCGCCACCGTGTCGATCGGCGGCGCGAAGAACGCGGGACTTCTCGCAGCGCGTATCCTCGGCACCTCCGACCCGGCCGTCGCCGACGCCGTCGAGGCCTACGCTCGTGACCTGGAAGCCCAGGTGGAGCAGAAGAACATCCGGCTCAAGGGCTCGTTGTGACCGCGCTCGTCGCCGATCGAGCGGGGGTGGGGCCCGCGATTCGAACGCAGCCGATGCGCCATCCCGACGCATCTGACAGCGCGGTAATGACGCGCCGGGGCTGGTGGCTGGTCTTCCTCGGGTTCCTCATTCCGGGCTCTCCCCAGGTGCTTGCCGGCAATCGGAAGCTGGGGCGGTTCGGCCTGGGCGCCACGATCCTCATGTGGACGCTTCTCGTTGCCGCGATCCTCATCGCGATGGTGTTCCGTGACTTCTACTTCTGGCTGATCGGCGTCGGCTGGCTGTTCGCCGCGATCACGGTGCTGGCGCAGGGGCTGCTCATCGGGTACGCGGTGCTGTGGATCATCCTCGGACTCAACACGCTGATGCTGGTGAAGCTCGTGCGCATCCGCACGGCCTCGCGATTCGGCATCGCCGCGCTCGCGGCCGCACTGCTGGTGGTCTCCAGCGGGACGGCCACGTGGGCAGCCGGGATCGTCGGCACCACGCGCGACACCCTGGGCAGCGTGTTCGCAGCCAGCGCGCCGCCGGTCGCTCCCTCGGACGGCTACTACAACATCCTTCTCCTGGGTGCGGACTCCGGCGAAGGGCGCGACTCCATGCGCTTCGACAGCATCTCGGTGGTCTCCATCAACGCCGACACGGGTGCCGTCACGATCACGGGCATCCCGCGCGATATGCCGGACGTCCCCTTCGCTCCCGGCCCGATGCAGGATCTGTATCCGGAGGGGCACTATGGCGTCGCCGACGACGAGTGCGGCTGGACCAGCGCCATCAACCAGCTGAACACCGAGCTGGAGATCTGTCGCGCTGACGAGGGCCTGTATCCCGATGCGGTGGCCAACGGCTCGACGCCGGGCATCGAGGCGACGAAGGACGCCGCTGAGGGAGTACTCGGCATCACGATCCCGTACTACGTCTTCATCGACATGGATCACTTCGCCGCCCTGATCGATGCCCTGGGTGGTGTGCAGATCACCGTCTCCGAGCGCCTGCCCAAGGGCGGCGGTCCGGCCTACGAGGGTCAGCCCGCTGAGGACTGGGCGATCGGCTGGATCGAAGAGGGTGACCAGCACATGACGGGTGACACCGCCCAGTGGTACGCCCGCTCCCGCTACACCACCAGCGACTGGGACCGCATGCAGCGCCAGCGTCAGCTTCAGGAGGCGATGCTGAAGCAGTTCACGCCGGAGAACGTGCTCACGCGCTTCCAGGAGATCGCGAAGGCCGGAACGGCGGTCATGGAGACCGACGTGCCGCAGTCGATGATGCAGCCGTTCCTGAATCTCGCACTCAAGGCGCGGTCGCAGGAGGTGCAGAAGATCGAGCTGAACCCGGAGGGCACCCCGCTCCTGGATGGCAGCACGATCGACGACATGGACCCGGACTACACCGCGATCCAGGAACTCATCCACGAGAAGCTGCATCCGTCGGCCGCGGAGGACACTCCCGCTCCGTGACGCGACCAACCTGAGCGTCCCCCGACCGCCGGGGTGCCGAAGCGCTGGTGTCCACGGTGAGCATTAGGGTCAGAGGCATGACGGCGACCCTTCGTGTGGTGATCGAGCAGGCATCGGCACAGTCCTTCTCGGACCAGGCCACCGCCGGGCTCGAGGCGGCGCGGGCTCTGTTGCGGATGGCTCCGGACGGGTGTGAGGTGGCCGCCATCGTGCCGAACGGGGAGGCGGACCTCGCGCCGCTCGTTCCTGGCCTGTCCAGCGTCCGGGTGGCCCCGCTCGCGCGTCGTGAGCTGCTGGCTGCCTGGCAGCTGGGTGTGGCGCCCTCCACCGGCGGCGGGTTCATCCACTCCACCACGCTGGCGGCTCCGCTCGTGCGTCACGACCGCGTGAACGACGGCGATCAGACCGTCGTGACGCTCTGGGATCTGCGGCCCTGGGAGGCCGGCGCAGAGCTGGCGCGCACGGCCGTCACCTGGAATCGCGCCATGCTCAAGCGAGCGGTGAAACATGCCGATGCGATCGTGGTGCCCACTTTCGCGCATGCCGCGCGCCTGGACGAGGAGTGGTCCTTTGGTGACCGGGTGCGCGTCGTGGCCGGTGCCGCCCCCGAGTGGTTCCGGGAGCCCTCCGACGCCGATGCCCGAGCCCGCGACCTCGCCCTTCCGGAGCGTTACCTGGTCACCGATGCGACGAGCGCGCCATCCGACGGTCTCGCGAAGACCTTCGCAGCGGCCGCCCCGCAGCTGCACGACGACCTCACGGTGCTCGTCATCGGCGTGCCGACCGATCAGGAGGACGCCGTACGCGACCTCGCCTCCGCCGCGGGCATCCCCGAGCGGGCGCTGCAGCTGCGTCCTGCCTTGGATGCCGCCGATCGCGCCGTGGTGCTCGCGCGCTCGCACCTGCTGGTGTCGGCCGTGAGCCGCACGACCTGGCCCTGGCGGGTGGTGGAGGCCCTGACTCTCGGCGTTCCCGTCGTCGCCCTGGACACTCCGTCCCATCGCGAGGTCATCGCCGACGGAGGAGTGCTTGCGGATGCGGACGGGATGGCCGATGCGGTCGCCCAGGTCCTCGCGGATACGGATCGCTACCGCGTGCTGAGCGCGGATCGCGGTCGCGCCTACTCCTGGGACAGCTCCGCCGAGCGCATCTGGCAGCTGCACGCGGAGCTCTGACACTGCACGCGGAGCTCTGAACCTGCGCATCTGTGAGCGTTCATGGGCGAAGATGTTCATATGCTTGCCGATGAGCGTCGTGAACGAATCCTGTCCGAACTGGCGCTGCGCGGCACCCTGGAGGTGGCTGACTTCGCTGCACGGATCGGCGTGTCCGGGATGACGCTGCGCCGTGATCTCACCCAGCTGGAGGCTGACGGCCTGCTCGTTCGCGTGCACGGGGGCGCGGTGTCCCCGCGCGAGTCGGGGCTGCGGGCCTCGACCCCGATCGCGACGATCGGCGTCATCGTCCCGAGCGCGACCTACTACTACCAGGGCGTCGTCGAGGGCATTCGCCGAGCGGCGGCGCGGAGCCGGTGCCGGCTGGCGCTGGCGGTGTCCGACTACCGCAGCGACCGCGAGAGCGCGCAGGTGCGCCAGCTCGTGGCGCGCGGGGTGGAGGGCCTGATCATCACCCCCGCGAACGCCGAGTGGGAGGACACCGGGCTGCGGGATCTCCTGGGTGCCCAGACCATTCCCGTGACGATCGCCGAGCGCAGCATCGACCCGATGCGTCCGCTCGGACAGGTCGAATCCGTGCGCACAGACCATGAGGCCGGCGTTGCGCTCGCCGTTCAGCGCCTGCGTGACGCCGGGCATACCGGCATCGCCCTCGCGCTGCGCGCGGGCACCGCGACGTCGGTGTGGCTGCGGCGCGGCTTCGCAGCGGCCCTGCAGCCGCACGAGCGCTCCTTCGTGACGGATCTCCCACGGGATGCCAGCGGTCAGGCGACCGAGCGATCACATCTGGTCGATCTCATCCGCCGGTGCCAGGCCGAGAACATCCGCGGACTGATCGTGCTCACCGACGTGGACGCCATCGCGCTCGAGGAGGTGGCGCTCGAGGAGGGGGTGCGCATCCCGGAGGACCTGTCGGTGATCTCCTACGACGACGAGGTCGCCGGCCTTGCACCCGTGCCGCTCACCGCGATCTCGCCACCCAAGCAGGAGCTGGGGGAGCGGGCGTTGGAGATGTGCCTGGCGCGGATCCACGGATCGCGGTCTGCGGCGCTGACGCGCAGCCTGCTGTTGCCGACCCTCGTGGAGCGTGACTCGGTAGGACTCGCGTAGTCGCGCTCAGACGCGCATCATCTCGACGGCGCGCTTGCTGTCGCCGTCGAAGGCCACCTGTCCGTCGCGGAGCAGAATGCCGCGTTCGCACAGGTCGGAGACCATGTCCAGGTCGTGCGAGACCACCACGAGCGACTTGCCCGCGGCGTGCAGCTCGCGAATGCGCGCGAGGCACTTCTTCTGGAACGGCTCGTCGCCCACGGAGAGGATCTCATCGATCAGGAGGATGTCCACCTCCGTGTGGATGGCGACGGAGAAGGCGAGACGCAGGAACATGCCGGAGGAGTAGTGCTTGACCTCCGTGTCGATGAACTGCTCGATCTCGCTGAAGTCGACGATCGACTGGAAGCGCTCGTCGGTCTCCTTCTTCGACATGCCGAGGATGGCCGCGTTGAGGTAGATGTTCTCGCGTCCGGACAGATCGGGGTGGAAACCGGCGCCCACCTCGATGAGTCCCGCCACGCGACCGCGCGTGAGCACCTTGCCGGAATCGGGCCGCAGCACGCCGGAGATCATCTTCAGCATCGTCGACTTCCCCGAGCCGTTGTAGCCCAGCAGCGCGACAGCCTCGCCCTCGCCGATCTCGAAGGAGACACCGTCGAGTGCACGGAAGTCGGTGGTGAGCTTCTTGCGGCGAAGCGCCGCGACGAAGGTCTCCTTGAAGGAGTGGGTGTGACGCAGCAGGAACGCCTTGCGGACGTCTTCCACGAGGATCCGTGGGGTCGACGATTCAGAGGTCCTGGGCAAAGCGCCCCTCCAGCTTCCGGAACACGAGTTCTCCGACGATGACCACGACGACCGACACGATTAGCGCGATGAGGCTGTGCAGCCACAGATCGGGCAACAGCGCTGCCGGACCCGAAGCGGCATCACCCGGCGTCAGGTGCGGATCGAGCGGAGCCCACAGGCCGTAGTGGAACAGCTCGACGGCGATGGTGATCGGGTTCAGCATGTACAGCTGGAACAGCCAGTCGGGCACCTTGCTGGCGACCATCTCCCACTGGTACATCACCGGCGATGCCCACACGGAGATCATCACGATGATCTCGACGAAGCTCTGCGCATCGCGGAACGTGACGTTCACCGCGCCGAACAGCATGCCGAGTCCGGTGGCGAGCAGGGCGATGATGATCAGCCCGACGAAGATCGCGGCGACCTGCGCCATCGTGGGCGCCCAGCCGAAGAACAGGGCGATGACGACGACAACGACGATCTGGGGCAGCGTGTTCACGGCAGCCACCAGCGTGCTCGCCAGTGGGAACATCTGGCGCGGAAAGTAGATCTTCTTGATGAGCGCTGCGTTGTCGATCAGCGAGCGGGTGCCGTTGGCGAACGACTCGTTGAAGAACGTGGTGATCGTGATGCCGGAAAGCAGATAGATCGGGTAGAAGTCGATCCGATCGTTCATCCCCATGAACATGCCGAGCGCGAAGTAGAACACCAGGAACTGGATCAGCGGCTTCACATACGACCACAGCCAGCCGAGGACGGATCCGCGGTAGCGGATGCCGACCTCCTTCTTCACGATGAGGCTCAGCAGGTAGTGCCGTCGGAACGTCTCAACGAGGCCTGCACTGCCTCCGGGCGCGACAAGGCGATCTTCTGCCGCTGTGGATTGGGACACGGGCGAGAGCACCTCCGTTCGCGTTCCCGGGTGCGAACGCCTGAACCATCATAGGTGGTGGGTCCTGGGCGGGTTGGAAGTGCGCGCGGTGTGGCCCGCCGACCACTCAGACAGGCATCGGTAGGATCACGGAAGGCGCGCCCTGTGCGTCTCGGAGAGGGAGAACGAATGGAATGGGCGTCGCTGCTGCTCGCGCTGGTCGTCGTGGCATTGGTGGTCGTGATTCCCGGGTCCGCTCTGGCCGGGGCACTGGGGATGCGGGGGCTCCGGCTGATCGCCGTGAGCATTCCCGCGGGTGTGACCGTGATCGCGTTGGCTTCCCTGGTCGCGCCGATTCTGGGCCTCTCCTGGGGTCCGCTGCCGGTGGCGATCACGACGATCGCGCTGCTCATCGTGGTGATCGGACTGCGGATCGTGCTGCGCTCCACCGTGGAGCGCCGCGCCGCTGACCTGCCCCGCACTCCGCACACGCGTCTCCCGCTTGCCGGCGTGCTGGCGATCGTTGCTGCGATCGTCGTGACCCTCCTGCAGCTCGCGCTCGTCATCGGGCACCCGTCGAACTTCTCCCAGACCTTCGACAACATCTTCCACTTGAATGCCGTTCGCTTCGCTCTGGATCACGGCAATGCCTCGCCTCTGTTCATCGCCAAGATGACCAGTGGAATGGACGCGCCCGTCACCTTCTATCCGTCAGCGTGGCACGCGACCTCCGCACTCGTGATTCAACTCACGGGCGTTAGCATCCCGGTCTCGTCGAACGCCCTCATGATGTTCTTCGCCGCGGTGGCCTGGCCGGTCGGCATCATCACCCTCGTGCGGAGCCTGTGGGGCACGAGCGCCGTTCGCCTCGTCGCCGCTGCGGTCGTGACCGTGTCCATTCCGGCCTTCCCTCTGCTCATGGTGGAGTACGGGGTGCTGTTTCCGTACATGATGTCGCTCAGCCTCATCGCGATGCCGCTCGCGCTCCTGATCGATGTGCTGCGCGCCCGACCGCGCGAACGGTGGACGTTGCTCATCGCCCTGCTCGGAACCCTTCCCGGCATCATCGTGGCGCATCCGGGGGGCTTCGTCGCCGCGATCGTGTTCGCGACCGTGATCCTGCTGGTCGTCTGGATCGGAGCGCTGCGCCGTGCGTCGGCCGGTCGTCCGCGTGGCGGACTCGTCGCTGCCGCGATCGTCTACCTCGCAGTAGTGCTTCCCGCCTGGTACGTGCTGCGACCCGCGGCGGAGGCTCGTACGTGGGAGCCGACGGAGACGGTCGGACAAGCGGTCGGTGAGATCCTCACGGCATCACCGTGGGGCACGGCACTCAACTGGTCCGTGATGCTGCTGGCCACGGTGGGCCTCATGGTCGCGGCACAGCGTCGCACGATGTCGGACTGGTTCGCGATGCTGATGTTCGCTGCCGCGGCGGTGCTCTACATCGCCGTCTCCGGTCTGCCGTATTGGGATCTGCGGGACCTGCTCGTGGGTGCCTGGTACAACAACGCGCCCCGTCTGGCCGCTCTCCTGCCCTTCGCATGGGTGCCGCTGGCCGCCATAGGTGGAGAGCGGATCTGGGACTGGGTGCGAACGGTGCCCCGCCGCGGTCCGGTCCGGCTGGGCGCCGTCGCGGCAGTGCTGATCGTGACGGTCGTGGTGCCCCAGGTGACGGTCATGCGCCACGCCGTCGGAGCCGCGCGCGACATGTTCCAGCTCGCCGACGACTCCCCGGTCATCACCGAAGACGAGTTCGCCCTGCTGCAGCGCCTGCCGGACGAGACCGATGCGACGGGCACCATCGTGGGCAGCCCATGGACGGGAGTTGCCCTCGCCTATGCGCTGGAGGGCCACCCGGTAATGATGCCGCACACCCTGATGCTGACGGACGCCGCGATGGACGACATCCTCGCGGGGCTGAACGATGCGGAGCCCGGCTCCGCGACGTGTGCCGCCGTGGCGGAGGTCAATGCCGAGTACGTGCTGGACTTCGGCACGCAGGAAGTGAACAACGGCGAGCACGTGTTCCCGGGCCTGGAAGACCTGGACGATTCGAAGGCGGTCGAACTCATCGACAGCGTCGGCGATGTGAAGCTCTACCGCATCGTGGGCTGCGGCTGAGCGCTGCCGACGCGTCAGGCGGTGACGTCGGCGTTGCGCGGATCGCGGAGAACCCGACGCAGCGCGAGAACCTGATAGGTCGCGACGACCCCCTCGGACACCGCGAGGGCGGTTGCGACGAGTGAGAGCTCGCCAAACGACGCTGCGAGCAGGATGAGCGGTGCGCCGATTGCGGCACCCAGTACGGTGGAGACCGCCAGCTCTCGGGTATGCCCGAGAGCTGCGAGGCAGGCGAGCCCGACGACGGCAGATACACAGATTGCAGCGAACGCAACACCGAGCGGGACGGCCACGATGTAGGACACGGACGCCTGGCCGCCGCTGAGCAACAGCGTGAATGGTGGCATCAACAACGCGAGCCCGAAGCCGCCGATCACGCCGAGCATCAGGGCGAGCCTGCCCGCCGTGCGGGCGCGGGCACGCGTGTCCTCGCCGACTGCCGCAACCCAGCCCTGGAAGTACTGCAGAACGGGGGAGAAAGCGACGTTCGCGTACTTGAGGGTGCGATCGGCGAGGCCGTATACGTCTGCGAGGGGACGGATGAACAGCGAGACAGCGAGGTAGGGGAGCGCCACGTACAGACCGCTTGTCGCGGTCGTGAGGATGGCATGCCGCTGCCCGGACAGCGCTGCACGCCAATGCTGGGGTGGTGCCAGCGGGGTGTCGCCACCGTCTCGACGAATGACGATCGCGGAGATCACGACCGCCGCGGCATAGCCCGCGGCCTGACAGATGAGGTAGGTCCACATCTGCGCGGTGATCTGCACGGCGATCGCGCCCGCGAAGGTGCCGAGTAAGCCCGGCAGGGCGTCGAACAGCACGAGGCGCCGGGGCTTTCCCTCCCCGACGAAGTACCAGGACGCGGCGAGCCCGGGGACCAGGTACGTCAGGGTGGCGAGAACGCCTCCGGTGAGGTCACCGCGAGTGAGCAGGGTGGCCACCACAGCGGCGATCGGAGCGACGATCACGAACAGAACCGAGCGCACGCGCAGCGATTGCAGATACAGTGCTGGTCGCTGTGCAACGGGGGAGCCGGCGATCATCGCTGCACCGGTGGCACCCCAGCCGAACAAGACGAAGATGACCGCCAGTCCAGCGACCACCTGCCCCACGAGCATGTTCGCCCACTCTTCGCCGCCGACCCTGCGGAACAAGATGGCCGTCGCGATGAAGCCCACCAGAGTGCTCGCCACCACAACGACGGTGAAGCCGCTCACCTTGCGAAGCCCGGCGAATCGGGGCGCGTGCGTCACAGGGACTCCCATCGATGAAATGCGCCGATCAGTCTACGGGGCGCGTTCCGGTGGGGTCTGTGAGTCGGCGCGGCGGACGCGCGTCACTTCGGGATGTCGCTGCCGATGCGGTACCAGCGCAGATCCGCAGCCGAGAGAGACTCGACCGCGGGGATCGTCCCGCCATTGAGACGCAGCATGGCCGAAACCGACGGGATGGTGCGCAACCGCCCGCCCTGCACATAGAAGACGCGCGCGTCGCCGAAACTCAAGAACGTCCCATCCGCGTAGACCATCGGTCCGGTGCTGAGGAAGCGGACGGCGTCGACACCCCAGCCGATCTGGATGCCCGCGCTTGCGCCCGCATACTGCCGCAGCGCATCCGGGTTCTGGATGTGGCGCAGCACCCCGGACTCGAGGGCGTAGATCGCGTCTCCGCCGAGCTCCTTGATGAGAACCGGGGCGACGACGATGCCGGCCACCTTCGTGATGGTCGCGCAGATGCTCGCACTCGGCTTCATCGGGAGGGATCCGAAGTTGACCTTCGACGTTCGGGTCAGGCCGACTCCGGACGCGATGTAGGTGACGCCGGAGCAGGTGACGATGGGGCTCAGCGCCGAACCACTCTTGCTGTAGCCGGAGAGGGCGCCGTCCGCGTACACGGTCGTGGAGGTGGGCTCCATGCCCATCGCGATGACCGTGCCCCAGGCCGGGACAGGGATGAGGGTGGTGTCGGTGCCCGCAAGATACACCGCTGCCTGACTGCGCTCCTTCACAAGCGATCCCGCGGTGAGGATGGGAAGGCCGGTGCGAATGCGATTGACCGTCGTCTGCGGGAGGGAGACTGTCGCCTTCCCCTGCGCTGCCGGATCGGCTACCCACGCCGCGGCGGAGGTGTACCCGCGTTTGGTGTTGCTCTCCCACTTGTAGAGCGTGCCGTCAGTGTCGCCGCGGAAGAAGTCTCCGACCGCGGGGCCCACGGAGTACCTGTCGACCTGTGCCGGGTCGAGCGGGGTGTAGCCGTCCATCCGGAAGCCGTAGCGCGTGACGAGCTCCGCGCTGGAGAGCCAGCGGCTCGTCCCGTCTGGCTGCAGCAGCATCATCGACCCGGTGCGTGCATCCCGCACGAATCGGCTCGCGGCGGGGCCGGTCGGGAGGGCGGCGAGGGCAGAAGAGGAGACGATCTGCGTCCCACCCAGACGCGACGTGAAGACAGCGAGGTCATTGGTGTTCGCGATCGGGCGCTTCGCTCCCGCCGAGATCAGGTAGACGGTGGCGGAACCGTCGGCGCGCACGAGCGAGTCGAGGGGGCCGGTGGTGCCCCCGCCACCCTGCGTCGAGCCGAACCACTGGGTGAAGTACAGATAGAAGTTGCGGTTGCCGTAGCTGGAGCAGCCGTCGCCCTCGCCGTAGCCGGCGTTCAGCGCAGCGCGGTTCGGCTGGTAGGGCGTGTAGTAGTACAGCGCAGAGGTGGCCCGGTTGGAGATGTACACCGGCGCCGTGCCGCAGCTGGCGTTCGGGTGCCAGTAGATGTTGGAGGTGCGTCCGGCGGGGTAGTACGTGAAGTACCGCCCCTCCATGTAGATGTTCATCTGACGCGCTGCGCCGTAGATCTGGTAGAAGAATCCGGCGAAGGCGGGGTCGCAGGGCGCGGTGTCGGGGCATCCCTGGCCGAGCGCCATGTCGTAGCGCCACTGGCTGGGCCAGGTGTGGGTGACCAGACCCTGCTCCTTCTGGAGCATGACGATCAGCACCTGCGGGTTGATGTTGCAGGACTGGGAGACCTTGGCGATGATCGTGGCCGCGGATTCGTTGGCGGCCCCCGAGTATCCGCTGCAGTAGGAGTCCGCCGCGCGGTTGGGCGTGTTCTGGCGGTAGTCCTTCAGGCACGTGTACCCGGACTGGCAGGTGGAGACCATCTTGCGGAAGAACGTGTCGATCGCGGAGGCCGACATCGTGTTCTTGTTCGTGAACGTCGCGTCGTTGATGATGTTGCCGGCCTGGAAGCCGGCCACAGCCGCCGACGCCTCGGCGAGAGTCGCGGAGAAGGCCGCGGCGGCAGCGATGGCGGCCCCCGCTGTCGTGGAGGGCGAAGGCGTCGGGGTCGGCGCCGGGGACTCGGTGGCGCCGGGTGTGGGCGTCGCGGTCACCTCGGGGGTGGTGGGCTCCGGTGACGGAGAGGCGGTGTCCGTGGCGCTGGGCTCCGGAGTCGGATCCGGCGTCTCGATGATCGGCGACTCGCTCGGGGCGGGGGTCGATGCGCTGGCTGCGGGGTC
This sequence comes from Microbacterium sp. ZW T5_56, assembly GCF_044987425.1. NCBI lineage: Bacteria > Bacillati > Actinomycetota > Actinomycetes > Micrococcales > Microbacteriaceae > Microbacterium > Microbacterium sp. ZW T5_56. The sequence continues at coordinate 12,775 of NZ_JBJDRI010000038.1, forward strand.
CGGCGTCGACTGAGCGAGGGCCGGCTGTGCGGCCAACAGAGAAAGGCACAGCGCAGCCGACGCGAGCGCCGCAACGAGGGCACGGCGGAACGTGGGGGGCGTCGGAGTCACTGGCCCATTCTGACCGAAAGTGACTGATGATGCCACTGTTACTGCTGTGACTGGCGTTGTTCACGAGTGTGCCACGCGCTCAGATCGCAGGCGTGGAGCGCCAACGCGTGTCGGCGCGGGGTTCTCGCAGGGCCGGTGTGACACCATGGAACCGTGAAGGGCATCATTCTCGCCGGGGGATCCGGCACGCGTCTGCATCCGATCACGCTGGGCGTGTCGAAGCAGCTGGTTCCGGTCTACGACAAGCCGATGGTGTACTACCCACTGTCGACGCTCATGCTCGCGGGAATCCGCGAGATCCTGGTGATCACCACCCCCCACGATGCGGCGCACTTCGAGCGTCTGCTGGGGGACGGGTCGCAGTTCGGCATCTCCATCACCTTTGCCGTGCAGCCATCGCCCGACGGGCTGGCGCAGGCATTCACGATCGGCGCGGACTTCATCGGGGATGATTCCGTCGCCCTCGTGCTCGGCGACAACCTCCTCTACGGTCCCGGCCTCGGGACGCGCCTGCAGCGCTTCGCGGATATCGACGGCGGTGCCGTGTTCGCGTACTGGGTCGCGGAGCCGGAAGCGTATGGCGTCGTGGAGTTCGACGCCGACGGCAACGCCATCTCCCTCGAGGAGAAGCCTGCCGTGCCGAAGAGCAACTACGCGGTCCCCGGGCTGTACTTCTACGACAACGACGTGGTCGAGATCGCTCGCAACCTCCAGCCTTCCGCACGCGGTGAGTACGAGATCACGGATGTGAACCGCGAGTACCTGAATCGCGGCAAGCTGCAGGTGGAGGTGCTCCCGCGCGGTACGGCATGGCTGGACACCGGAACCTTCGATCAGATGACCGACGCCGCCGACTACGTCCGCACCATGGAGCGTCGCACGTCGATGAAGATCGGCGCCCCCGAGGAAGTGGCCTGGCGACAGGGCTTCCTCACCGACGACCAGCTGCGTGAGCGAGCGGAGAAGCTCGTCAAGAGCGGCTACGGCACCTATCTGCTGGAACTTCTGAAGAGAGCACACGCATGACCCGTCTCCTCGTGACCGGCGGCGCCGGATTCATCGGTTCGAACTTCGTCCACTACATGGTGGAGAACTCCGACGCCCACGTCACCGTGCTTGACGCTCTGACGTATGCCGGCAATCGGGCGTCGCTGGACGGCCTGCCGAACGACCGCGTGCGCTTCATCCACGGCGACATCACGGATGCCGAGCTCGTCGACGAGCTGTTCGCCGATGTGGACGCTGTGGTGCACTATGCCGCCGAGAGCCACAACGACAACTCCCTGCACAGCCCGCGTCCGTTCCTGGACACGAACATCGTGGGGACGTACACGCTGCTGGAAGCGGCGCGCAAGCACGATCGCCGCTTCCACCACATCTCCACCGACGAGGTCTACGGCGACCTGGAGCTGGATGACCCGCAGCGATTCACCGAGCAGACGCCGTACAACCCGTCGTCGCCGTATTCGTCAACGAAGGCCGGATCCGACCTCCTCGTGCGCGCGTGGGTCCGCTCGTTCGGCGTTCGCGCCACGATCTCGAACTGCTCGAACAACTACGGGCCCTACCAGCACGTGGAGAAGTTCATCCCGCGCCAGATCACCAATGTGATCCGTGGCATCCGTCCCAAGCTCTACGGAGCGGGGGAGAACGTGCGCGACTGGATCCATGCCGACGATCACTCCTCGGCGGTCGCCACGATCCTGGAGAAGGGCATCATCGGCGAGACCTACCTCATCGGCGCCGATGGCGAGCGCAACAACAAGGATGTCGTCGAGCTGATCCTGGAGACCATGGGACAGCCGCGTGACGCGTACGACCACGTCACCGACCGCGCCGGCCACGACCTGCGCTACGCGATCGATTCCACGAAGCTGCGCACGGAGCTCGGTTGGACGCCCAGCTTCTCCGACTTCGAGAGCGGGCTGGCGGCGACGATCGACTGGTACCGCGAGAACGAGAGCTGGTGGGCACCCGCCAAGGACGCTACCGAGGCGTTCTACGCCAGCAAGGGCCAGTGAGATGACGGCGTACGGTAAGGCACTCTCGCTGGTCGAGACGCCCATCCCGGGTCTGGTCGTGATGGAGCTGCCCGTCCACGGCGATGCGCGCGGCTGGTTCAAGGAGAACTGGCAGCGCGAGAAGATGACGGCGCAGGGGCTGGCCGACTTCGGTCCGGTACAGAACAACATCTCGTTCAACGACGCCGTCGGCACCACGCGCGGCATCCATGCCGAGCCCTGGGACAAGTGGGTGTCGGTGGCCACCGGACGCATCTTCGGTGCCTGGGTGGACCTGCGAGAGGGGCCGAGCTTCGGCACCGTGTTCACGACCGAGCTGGATCCGTCGCGGGCGATCTTCGTTCCGCGCGGAGTGGGCAACTCCTATCAGACGCTGGAGCCGGACACCGCGTACACCTACCTGGTGAATGACCACTGGTCTCCGAACGCGTCCTACTCGTTCCTCAACCTGGCCGACGAGACCGCTGCGATCGAGTGGCCCATTCCGCTGGCCGAGGTGGAGATCAGCGAGAAGGACAAGAACCACCCGCGCCTGGCCGACGTCACCCCGATCCCGCCGAAGCGCATTCTCGTGCTCGGCGCGGGCGGGCAGCTGGGCCTCGCCCTGCGCGAGGCGTACGCCGGGGCGGAGCATGTCGAGTTCGTCGGTCGTGCCGAGCTCGACGTCACGGCGCCGGGACTACGGGACGCCCGGCGCTGGCGGGATTACGGTGCCATCATCAATGCCGCCGCCTACACCGCGGTGGACGCCGCCGAAACCGCCGAAGGCCGCGCCGACGCATGGTCCGCGAATGCCACCGCGGTGGCGAACCTCGCGGCCGTCGCGACCGAGTACGGCATCACCCTGGTGCACGTGTCAAGCGACTACGTGTTCGACGGCACCAAGGCAGGTGCCTACACGGAGGACGACTCGTTCGCGCCGCTGGGCGTATACGGGCAGACGAAGGCCGCCGGCGATCTCGCTGCCGCCACGGCACCGCGCCACTACATCGTCCGCACATCCTGGGTGATCGGGGAGGGCAAGAACTTCGTGCGCACGATGGCGTCGCTCGCGGAGCGCGGCATCGACCCGAAGGTGGTCGACGACCAGATCGGCCGACTCACCTTCACGTCCGACATCGCGGCAGCGATCCGGCACCTGCTGGACTCTTCCGCACCGTTCGGCACCTACAACGTGACGGGCGACGGCGAAGCCGCGTCCTGGGCGGACATCGCGCGCGCCGTCTTCTCGACGGTCGGTGCCGATCCGGAGCGCATCACGGGCGTCAGCACCGAGGAGTACTTCGCGTCGGCAGCGGGTCCGATCTCGCCACGACCCGCCAACAGTGTTCTCGCCCTGGAGAAGCTCACCGCGGCAGGGTTCGCGCCGACTGACTGGCGTGACGCACTGCGTACCTCTCTCGCTGCGGGAACGGGCACATGACCCCCGACAGCGATCGCGTTCTGGTCATCGTTCCCGCCTGGAATGAGGCTCGTGGTGTTGCTGACACCGTCCGCGAGATCCAGGCCGTAGACGCCGCCTACGACGTGGTTGTCGTGGACGACGGATCGTCCGATCGGACAGCCGCCGTGTCGCGGGCCGCCGGCGCCGAGGTGCTGGTGCTTCCGTTCAACCTCGGCGTGGGCGGGGCGATGCGCGCGGGCTTCACCTACGCTCAGCGGCGCGGCTACCGACGCGCCGTTCAGGTGGACGCCGACGGACAGCACAATCCCGCCGACATCGCCTCCGTGCTGTCTGGCCTCGAACACGCGGACATCTCCATCGGCGCGCGTTTCGCCGATGTCGGCGACTACTCCGTGCGCGGGCCACGACGCTGGGCGATGGTGTTCCTCGCCGGCGTGGTCGGGCGGGTGGCCGGAACTCGGCTGACCGACGTCACGAGTGGATTCCGCGCAGCAGGTCCCCGAGCGATCGACCAGTACGTGCGGTACTACCCGGCGGAGTACCTCGGGGACACGCTCGACTCTCTGGTGGCCGCTGTGCGCGAAGGCCTGGTGGTGACGCAGGTTCCTGTCGCGATGCGCCCCCGTCAGCACGGAACGCCGAGCCAAGGGGCGTGGGGCTCCACCGTCTACCTGCTGCGTTCCGGATTCGCCCTGGTGCTGGCGCTGTTGCGCCCGAGGCGCCGTGATCGTCGGGGAGGGGACGCATGATCGTCCTGCTGGGTACGGCGCTGGCCGTCGCCATCATCGTCGGCGTCATGTGGATGCTGCTCACGCGCCGCATGCGGGAGAAGTACGCGGTGCTCTGGCTGCTGCTGGGTCTCGTGCTGCTTGTGCTTGGCCTCTTCCCGGGGCTCCTCGAGTCGGCCACACGCGTCCTGGGTGTGCAGCTTCCGGTCAACCTGCTGTTCGCGGCGGCGATCACCGTTCTGTTGGGCGTTTCGCTGCACGTCTCGTGGGAGCTCTCGCAGAGCGAGGACGAGGCACGGCGACTGGCCGAGGAAGTCGCGATCCTGGGTCTACGTGTGGACGCCTTGGAGAGAGCAGCAGACGCACAGAAGGCAGAGCACGGGCCCAGCGTCGATCCCGCGCCTGACGTGGAGTCCCCGAACGCGACCGACTGATCTCACACCTACAAAAATGGGCCCGTACCGCGGTCGCGGTCGAGCCCGTTTTCGTAGCGCGATTCAGCGGAACATGTGACGCAGCAGCGCCCGCGGGGAACCGGCGTCGGCTTTCGCCGCCTTGAACAGCAAGGACGCGGCGTTCAAACGAGAAGTGAGGTGGCGCCGGGCAACGCGCGCCGCGCGCCGCCACCCGAGCGCGTCGAAGCTGCGCGCCTCAGTGTTGAAGAAGTCACGCTCTTCATCGAAACGGCGCCCGTCGAGCGCGCGAACAGAGGAGTCTGACTGCGAGTGGCGCCGGTAGTCGAAGACGACGTCGGTCAGCAGGGCCATGCTGCCGCCCTGCTTGACGATGTCGAGGATCAGAGCGAGGTCCTGCACCACATCGAGTCCCTGACGGAACCCGATGCGACGCACGGTCTCACTTCGCCATGCCAGGGAGGGGAAGTACGCCCAGTCGCCGCGCATCAGGCTCGCCGCGAGTCGTTCGCCGCCGAGGACCTCGCCGGGGGGCGTGACGCGGGGGGTGATGGCGCGCTTGATCCGATCGACGAGGGGCAGCACGCGCACGCCGTTCTCATCGATCACCTCGACGCCAGGCTGGACGATGTCGACGTCGAAGCGCTCCGCGGCCGTCGCCACCGCGGCGAGGTAGCCGGGCCGCATGACGTCATCGGCGCCCATCATGACGAACCACTCCGCCTCGACGAGCTCCAGGGCCTTGCGGTAGTTACCGTTGGCGCCGAGGTTCTTCTCGTTGCGCAGGTAGGTCACGCGGTCGTCGGTCATCGCCTCGAACCAGCGGCGCGGCTCCGGATCGGGGTAGCCGTCGTCGATCACGACGAGACGGAAGTCCCGGTGCGTCTGATCCAGTACGCTCTGCGCGGCCTGCTTCATTTGGTCGACGTCCCCGTAGTAGGGGAGCATCACGTCGATCACAGTGGTCAAGAGTCCTCCTCGCGACGATGAACCACGCCGAAGTTATAGTCTAGATGGTCGGTGTGTGCCGACCAACGAACGGAGCAGAGACCCGCGTGGAATCGAACACCCCGAGGATCAGCGTCTGCATGGCGGCGTACAACGGTGCCAGCTACATTCGCGAACAGCTCGATTCGATCTGTCGTCAGCTCGACGCTCACGACGAGGTCGTCATTGTCGATGACCACTCGAGCGATGACACCATCGCCGTGATCGAGTCGATGCAGGATCCCCGCATCCGTGTGCTGCGCAGCGCCTCGAACCAGGGGTACGTCCGTGCCTTCGAACGCGCCATCGGGGAAGCGCGGGGGGAGATGATCTTCCTGTCCGATCAGGACGACCTGTGGGTGGACGGCCGCGTGCAGCTCATGACGAACGCGCTGACCGATGCGGAGCTGGTCGTCTCGAACTTCTCCACGTTCGGCGGCCCGATCACCGCGGTGCAGTCCGGGCGGCTCAGCGCAGCGACCAGCTCACATCATCTCCGCAACATCCTGCTGCTCTGGATCGGTGTGCGCCTGTACTTCGGATGCTGCATGGCGTTCCGCTCCGAGATGCGCGCGCGCCTGCTGCCGTTCCCGTCGTACCTCAACGAGACCCACGACCAGTGGATCGGCTACGTCGCCAACGCCGACGGATCCGTGCGTCACCTGCCCGAGGACACCGTGTCGCGTCGGATCCACGACAACAACGCCACCGTGAAGTCGGCGCGCTCCCTCCCGGTGATCTTGGCCGCGCGCGTGCGCACCGGACGCGCGATCGTCGAGGCATGGCGTCGACGATCGCGACGCCGCCGCTGAGTTCGCTCAGCCCCGGGATCGGAGGCGGAACACGCCCCCGAGCACCCACCCTGCGAAGTACTCCACCAGGCTGCGCGGTGAGACATCCCCGCGGCGGGCGGCTCGCACCGTCGCGCGCAGCGTTCGCCAGAACCGGCGATTCGGGCCGTAGAGCGCCAGCACTCGAGCCAGGTCAGGCGTATCGAGCGGAAGACGCGCACCGAGGGCGAGCATCATGGCCTCCCGCCATCCGACGCCGACGTTGTAGGTCACGCGCGCCACGGCGCGCGGGGAGAGTGACGCCTCGTAGCGACCGACGATGCGCTTGACGGTCTGCCACGATCGGAACGGATTGAAGCGCTCCGATCGCGCCTCGCCGATCACGTTGCCGTCGTGCTGCACATAGTCCTGCACGATGTCCGGGATCACGCGCGCACCGCCGCGGAAATGGGCCACGACAGCGAGCCAGTGATCATGCACCTCAGCGGGTGTGGGAAGCCGGGGGAAGGGCAGCGCGGTCTCCAGCACCTCGGCGCGGAAGAGCATCATGCCCCCGGTGTACTGGTTGTTGAGGATGTAGTCGTCGATCGGGACATCGCGTCGCCCCGTCGTCTCAGAGACCACGTCCCCGGACGGGTAGCGCACGACCCTGGCCTGGGCCGCGACGGCCGCGACCTCTGTCAGGTGCGGGATCATCGTGGCCAGCTTGGTGGGCAGCCAGTAATCGTCCTGATCGCTCAGCGCTACCCAGGCGGCATCTGACGGCACGGAACGCAGGCCACGTTCGAAGTTGCCATAGAACCCGAGCCGCTCCTCGTAGCCGGCGACCTCGAACCGGGAGTCGTCGCCCACAGCCTCGCGCAGGAGATCGACAACGCCTTCGGGACCTCCGTCCGCCGTGATGATGCAGCGCCAGTCGGTGATCGTCTGTTCGCGGATCGAACGAACCTGACGCGCGAACAGCTCCGGGTCCGGTTGATACGCGGCGAGCACGATGAAACCGGTACCCGCGTCGGGGCCACCGGGCGTCTCGGCGCGGGAAGATCTCATGGCGTCGGTCCTTCGTCTCGGGATGTCCAGCCTAATCGGGACGGACATCGTGCCTCGCCGTGGTGGCGACTCTCTGGGCGACGTGCCCGGCACGCCGACAACAGGGGTGCTGCAGGCCAGCCGGTGGACCAGGCAATACGCTGTGAGGTGCCTATGCCCGCTGGGACGGGGATCGAAGGAAGCCTGTGACAACGACGCACACGCCGGCGCAGAGCCGCGCCGAGGCTCGAGAGCGCGCGGCGCGAGCTTTCCGGCTCGACGTTCAGGCCCTGCGCGCTGTCGCAATCGCGGCGGTGGTGGCGAATCACTTCTGGCCGCAGCAGATCACCGGCGGCTACGTGGGCGTCGACATCTTCTTCGTCATCTCCGGATTCCTCATCACGTCTCACCTGGAGCGTGAGGTCGTCCGCGACGGGCGGGTGCGTCTGGGCAGGTTCTACGCGCGGCGCATTCGACGGCTGCTCCCGGCGGCCGGGCTCGTTCTGATCCTGAGCGCGGTCGGTGCGTTCCTCTTCCTTCCCTATCCACGGTGGATCGACAACGGGGTGCAGATCCTGGCCAGCGCGACCTACGTGGAGAACTGGGTGCTGGCGGCGCAGTCAATCAATTACTCCGCCCATAACGCGGCGGCCAGCGCGGTTCAGCACTACTGGTCCCTGTCGGTGGAGGAGCAGTTTTACCTGCTCTGGCCCGTGCTGTTCACGATGACGGCGGTTGCCGGCGCGCGGATCTGGCCGCGCACCTCCGTGCGCACGCGGCTCTGGATCGTCGTCCTCTCAGTCGCCGCGATCTCCTTGGCAGGCTCGATCATCTACACCGAGTGGTCTGCCCCGCAGGCGTACTTCGTGACGTTCACCCGTGCCTGGCAGTTCGCGATCGGAGCCGTGGTGGCGCTGTTGGCGCCCCGGATCCGTCTGGCCCGCGGCCCGGCCGGAGTTCTCTCGGGCACCGGCTTCGTCGGTCTGCTCTTCGCCATCGTGGTCTACTCGGAGCACACTCCCTACCCGGGCACCGCCGCGCTGCTACCCGTGATCGCGACCGCCCTGGTCATCGTCGCGGGGACCGGGCAGATGACACCGCTGCCGGTGATCGGGCCGGTGCTGGCGGCTCGTCCGGTGCAATGGCTCGGCGATGTCTCCTACTCCCTCTACCTCTGGCACTGGCCGCTGCTGGTCATCGTGCCGCTCGCGGTCGGAGTGCCGCTGGACGGCATCGTCACCGTGGGCATCATCGCGCTGGCGCTCGTGCTCGCCTGGGTCACGCGTCGGCTGATCGAGGTGCCCGTCCAACGATGGACCTGGTGGGCTGGATCCACCCGTCGCGCCGTGCGAGGGATGCTGGCCATCATCCTCCTGGTGGCGCTGGCTGTCACGCCGCTGCTGATCGGCGGTGCGGTGAGGACATCCGCTGCGGCGGACACTACCGCGGACGGGATCCCGGCTGCGGATGGATGCTCTGGACCCGCCGCACTCATGAACCCGGCGGCGGGATGCGATGCGCAGATCGCCGTGGCGGACCCCGTGGTGCCCCCGCAGGCGGCGTATTACGCACTCGCGCCGGAGTGCGGCGAACTGGACGATCGCTTCGCGATGGATGATCGGCAGACCACGCGCCAGTGTGACTTCGGCGCCGGCACACCGGGACCGCGCGTCTGGCTGGTGGGGGACTCACACGCCGAGCAATGGCAGAGTCCGCTGTTCGAACTCGCTCGCGCGGGCGGATGGGACCTGACGATCTCCTCGTTCGCCGGTTGTCCGGTCGCTGATGTCGAGTTCCGTGGCTTCCGCGAGGGATGGGGCGCGCCGGACAACGAGCGCTGCATGCGCTGGGCGGACGAGCTGACGTCCGGCATCGAGAACGAGCGGCCCGATGTCGTGTTCACGACCATGACGATGCGCCAGGAGCGCGCTGACGATGGCAGCGGCATGTCCGAGTTCGATCAGCAGGTTGCGGGTCTGGAGCGCACGTGGTCGCGCTGGGCGGATGCGGGAGTGCTGGTCATTCCCATCGTCGATGTCCCCTACAACGCGGACGTCCGCCCGCCCGAGTGTCTGCTGACGTCCGCGGCGACGCCGATCGAGTGTGCGCGTCCGCGCGCGGACGCGCTGCCGCACGATCCGATCATCGGGGCTGCCGCGCAACGCGGGCTTGCGACGATCAACCTGACCGACGCCTTCTGCGATGCGGATCAGTGCTTCGCCGCCGTCGGCGGGATGCCGGTGTACTTCGACAACGACCATATGTCCGCGACGTACGCCCGGGCGCTGGAGCCCTGGTTCCGCGGCGCGGTCCAGGGGATCCTCAGTGCCGGTGGGATAGACTCGGCAGGCTTATGACCTCGATCGGGTGCTCCCTGCGCCCGCTTGCGTCCTGAAATCATCTGAAGAGAATCGGTAGTTCATGGATCTTCTCGTCGTTGGCTCCGGCTTGTTCGGACTCACCATTGCAGAGCGGGCTGCCGCAGCCGGCCGCAAGGTGACCATCATCGATCGGCGTCACCACCTCGGTGGTAACGCCTACAGCGAGGCTGAGCCCATCACGGGTATCGAGGTCCACCGCTACGGTGCGCACCTCTTCCACACGTCCAACGAGACGGTGTGGGAGTACGTCAACCGCTTCACGAAGTTCACCAACTACGTGCACCGCGTGTACTCCACGCACAAGGGCATCGTCTACCCGCTGCCCATCAACCTCGGCACCATCAACCAGTTCTTCAACGCGGCGTACACGCCGGACGAGGCCCGTGCGCTCATCGCCGAGCAGGCGGGCGAGTTCGAGGCGCACACCGCCAAGAACCTGGAGGAGCGCGGCATCGGCCTCATCGGTCGTCCGCTGTTCGAGGCCTTCATCAAGGACTACACCGCCAAGCAGTGGCAGACCGACGCCCGCGAGCTGCCGGCATCGATCATCAGCCGTCTTCCGGTGCGCTACACGTACGACAACCGCTACTTCAACGACACCCACGAAGGTCTGCCCGTCGACGGCTACACCGCGTGGATGGAGCGGATGGCCGACCACAAGAACATCGAGGTCAAGCTGAACGTCGACTTCTTCGACGAGTCGCAGGAGCTCAACAAGAAGGCCACGGTCGGACAGGTTCCGATCGTCTACACCGGCCCGGTGGACCGCTACTTCGACTACGCCGAGGGTGCGCTCAGCTGGCGCACGATCGACCTCAAGGAGGAGGTCCTCGATATCGGCGACTTCCAGGGAACGTCGGTCATGAACTACCCCGACGCCGATGTCCCGTATACGCGCATCCACGAGTTCAAGCACTTCCACCCGGAGCGTGCCGAGCTCTATCCGAACGACAAGACGGTCATTCACCGCGAGTACTCCCGCTTCGCCACGCGCGAGGACGAGCCGTACTACCCGGTGAACACCGCGGCAGACCGCGACGGCGTGCTGGCCTATCGAGAGCTGGGCAAGGACGAGAAGGACGTTCACTTCGGTGGTCGCCTCGGCACCTACCAGTACCTCGACATGCACATGGCCATCGGCTCTGCGCTGTCGATGTGGAACAACCAGCTCGCCTAGGAGGCGTAATCCGTGACCAACGGCACGACCAGCAATTATGTGACCGTCAACCACGTGGTGTTCCCCGTGGAGGACGTGGCCGAGGTCTCGGCACTGTACCTGGACACCGGCACGGGTGACGGGTCGCAGCCGGGTGAGGCGTACGACGTCGTGGACCGGCGTTCGATCCGCATCTTCGCGCACCGACGCGTCTCGACCGCCAGTTTCTTCAATGCGTTCCCCGCCAGCTACTGGCAGCACTGGACGAGCGTGCGATCGGTGCGCCTCAGCGTGACCTTCGCAGGGCGAGGCCTGGTGTCGGTGTTCAAGTCGAGCGCGCGCGGTCGGTCATCTGCGGTGGCGTCGAAGCAGTTCTCCGATGAGACGGTCACCTTCGACCTGCCCGTCTCGTCCTTCATCGACGGCGGCTACTACTGGTTCGACATCGCCGCGGGCGAGGACGCCGTGACGCTCACCAGGGCGGAGTGGGCGGTGCCGGCCGCAGAGGGCTGGACGCCCGGCAAGGCGACCGTCGGTATCACCACCTTCAACCGCACGTCCTACTGCCTGCGCCAGATCCGCACGGTCGGCGAGAACCCCGACATCGCGGATGTGCTGGACCGGCTCGTCGTCGTCGACCAGGGAACGCAGCTGGTGCAGGATGAGGCCGGATTCCCCGAAGCCGCTGCGGCGCTGGGGGACCGGCTCGCCGTGATCCGCCAGCCCAACCTCGGCGGATCCGGTGGCTTCTCCCGCGCCATGATGGAGTCCCTCGACAGCGAGGACAGCCGGTACGTGCTGCTCCTCGACGATGACGCCATCTCCGAACCCGAGGCCATCTTCCGTGCGGTCCGGTTCGCGGACTTCGGCGACCGCCCCACCATCGTGGGCGGCGGAATGCTGCACCTGGATGATCGCTCGGTGCTCTACACGCGTGGCGAGGTCTGGTCGCCGAACAAGAGCTGGATGGCACCGTCCGGTGCCAGCGAGTACGACCATGACTTCGCCGAGGAGCCGCTGCGCGAAGAAGCGGACCTGCACCGCTATCTCGGCGCAGACTTCAACGGCTGGTGGATGTGCCTGATCCCCACCGCGGTGGTTCGGGAGATCGGACTCTCGCTGCCGGTGTTCCTCAAGTTCGATGACATCGAATTCTCACTCCGGGCGCGGGAACACGGCTACCCGACGGTGTGCCTCCCGGGCGTGGCCGTGTGGCACATGGCGTGGCATGACAAGGACCCGACGCGGACGTGGGAAGAGTACTTCATCCACCGCAACCGCGTGATCACCGGCCTGTTGCACTCGCACGTGAAGCGCGGAGGCATCCTGCCGCTGCATGCGTTCCTCGGGGACATCAAGCTGCTGTTCATGCTGCAGTACTCCGCGGTGCGTCTTCGTCACGAGGCACTGCGCGACGTGTTCCGCGGTCCCCATCAGCTGCCGTCGCAGCTCGCGACCCGTCAGGCCGAGATCCGGGCATTGCGCGAAGACTACGTGGATGCCCATGTCGACAGCGATCTGGCTGCTCTTCCGCCGGTGCGTCGTTCGTCGCGCGTCTTCCTGGGAGCTGTGCGGCGCCCGACGAACCCGATCGCGACGCTCGCCCTCGCGCTGCGCGTGGGTGTTCGCCAGCTCCTGGTGAAGGAATCCGCCGGAAGCAAGCGCAACCCCGAGCGGGTCATCCCGGCACCGGATATCACCTGGTGGCGTTTCGCTGACATCGACTCCGCACTCGTGACGGCTCCGGATGGAAACGGCGTGGCCTGGTACCAGCGCGACCGCGCGACCATGCGTCGTTCGCTGCTGCGCAGCGTCCGGCTGAATCTCAAGCTCTGGCGCAACTGGGACAAGCTGGCCGCCACCTACGGATCAGCCCTCGGAGACATCACCTCCGAGCGGAGCTGGCGTGAGGTCTTCGGCGTTTCACATCAAGCGGGGTCTGGTGCAGAGGACACCGCTGATATGAAGGCATGACGGACGATACTCGACTGAGTTCTCCTTCGGCGCGCGCGTCCTACCGCTTCGATCTGGATGGCCTGCGGGCATTCGCGATCATTCTCGTCGTCATCTACCACGTGTGGGTGGGGCGTGTTTCGGGCGGCGTGGATGTGTTCCTGCTGCTGTCGGCCTACTTCATGACCTCGTCGCTGGTCCGCCGCGCGGACGCAGGGCGCGGCATCGGCCTCGGCTCGTTCTACGCCAAGCGGTTCTGGCGCCTGGTGCCGGCCGCGGCCGCGACGATCGCCGCCACGCTCATCACGGTGTTCTTCGTGTTCCCGCCGTCGATGTGGACCGCGGCCTGGGAGCAGGGGCGCGCGTCCCTGTTCTACTTCCAGAACTGGGAACTCGCGCTCAACAGCGTCGACTACTACGCGCGCGATGCCAACTCCGTCACCCCGTTCCTGCACTTCTGGTCGCTGTCCATCCAGATGCAGGTGTTCCTCCTGTGGCCGCTGCTGATTCTGCTGTGCTGGGGGATCGCGCGACTGATCCGGCGTCGCGTCGCCGCGGTGGCTGCTGTCGTCTTCCTGCTGGTGCTCGGCGCATCGCTGGCCTACTCGATCATCACCACGCAGCAGAATCAGGCGTTCGCCTACTTCGACACGGGTGCTCGGCTGTGGGAGTTCGCGATCGGCTCGCTCGTCGCGCTGTTGCCTGCGGCGTTCTCGCTTCCGCGCTGGGCAGCGGAGATTCTCGGATGGCTGGGGCTGCTCGCGATCCTCACGTGCGGCATCGTTCTTGACGTGTCGGGTGGCTTCCCCGGATACCTGGCGCTCTGGCCGACCCTCGCCGCGGCAGCCATCATCGTCGCGGGTCGCGGTCGAACCTCGTTCACGCTCGTGCTGGGCTCGCTCCCACTGCGCTGGCTGGGGCGGATCGCGTACGCGCTCTACCTGGTGCACTGGCCGCTGCTCACGACGTGGATCGTCGTCACCGGAGAGAACCCCGACCTGGCGCAGGGGGCGGCAATCATTGGCGTCTCGTTCGTTCTGGCCATCGTTCTGCACTACGCCATCGAGCGACCGCTCGGTCAATGGAAGTGGCCCTCGGGGCTGCCGTGGCGTTCCTCCTTTGCGACGGCGGTGATCGTCGGACTCGTAGCCGTACCGAACTACGCGTGGCAGCTGGACACGGAATACCGCGCCGCCGCAGTGCAGGCCGCAGCCGAAGCCGCGTTCGAGGACGATTTCGAGTCGACTCAACCCATCGACACCCTGATCCCGGCAGGTGCCTCTCTGGACGCGGAGTGGGTTCATCTCGATGAGTCGTCCTGCTCGGAAGCTCTGGAACCCGCCGGTGCGATGGCGCGAGAGCATTGCAGTGAGAACGGCGGAAATGACGGTGATCCGCGAGTGATCTTCGTCGGAGACTCGCACGCTGAGCAGTGGATGGGCGCCCTGCTTCCCGTGGTGGAAGCACAACCCATCAAGGTGACGGCCAATCTGCTCGGGGGCTGCGTCTTCGCTCCGGACGATCCGGATAACCCTCGGGAGGTGTGCCGAGACTGGAATGCCGAGGTCTACGACGACATCCTGCAGTCGCCACCTGCTGTGGTCGTCATGATGGCCACTCGTGCTGTTCCGGATTCACCGGAGGAGTCGCTGGTTCCCGGCCTGGAGACGACGGTTCAGACCCTCACTGCCGCGGGCAGCCAGGTCATCCTCATTCGCGATAATCCGCGCTTCGAGGAGAACATGTACCAGTGCGCCGAGCAGAACCTCTCCGACCCGAACGTGTGCAGCCGGTTGAAGTCCGACGTGCTCGCCGCCGAGAACCCCGCGGCGTTCTTGGCCGATGAGGAAGGCGTGCACGTGGTCGACATGAGCTCGTACCTCTGCCCCGACGACATCTGCCCCGCGACGTTCGGCGACCTGGCGATCTACCTCGACGACAACCACCTCACGCGGACGTTCGCGGAGCGCCTTTCCACCACGTTCACGCGTGAGCTCGAGCTCACCGGATTCGCGTGGCCTTCGGCCTAGACTCGGAGCATGGTGAACCCGCGTCCCCGAACAAGCGGCGCTCGCGCAGGATCCGCGCGGTGACGCGCGTGCGCGCCGTCCGACGCGAATCGGACTCTCCGCGGCGGTACCTGCACTCGCTGTGGCTGCTCTCGGCACGCGACCTGCGCGTGCGCTACGCCACCAGCGCGCTCGGTTATGTGTGGTCGATTCTGGACCCGCTGGTGATGTCGCTGATCTACTGGTTCGTGTTCACGCAGGTGTTCCACCGCAAGGAAGTGGGAGGAGACCCGTACATCGTCTTCCTCATCCTCGGCTTGCTGCCCTGGGTGTGGTTCAACGCTGCCGTCACCGACTTCACCCGTGCGTTCCGCAAGGACGCGAAGCTGGTGCGCTCCACGGCGATTCCGCGCTCGATCTGGGTGAACCGGATCATCGTGAGCAAGGGTGTCGAGTTCTTGTTCTCGATCCCGGTCCTGGTGATCTTCGCGATCATCAACGGCGCCCCCGTCACGATCAACTTGCTCTGGTTCCCGGTCGCGGTCATCCTGCAGCTGCTGCTGCTGATCGGACTGGGGCTGCTGATCAGCCCGGTGTGCGTGCTCTTCTCCGACCTCGAACGCACCACGCGCCTCATCCTGCGGGCGCTGTTCTACGCGTCGCCCGTGATCTACGGCATCGGAGACCTGCCGGCACCGTTCGACGTGATCGGGGCCTTCAATCCGCTCGCGGGGATCTTCTCGCTGTACCGCATCGGCTTCTTCCCGTCCCAGGAGGACTGGACCGTGGTGCTCATCGCCGTGATCGAGGTCGTGGGGCTGCTCATCCTCGGGGCTGCGGTGTTCCGCCGTCTGGAGCCGACCGTGCTGAAGGGACTGTGAGATGGCCGCCATCGAGGTGACCGGGCTCGGGATCCGCTTCCGTCGGGCACGGCGCGGACGCCCGAGCCTCAAGGATCTGTTCTCCTCGCGCGCACGGCGCAAGCCGGGAGGCGGCGAGTTCTGGGGGCTCAAAGACGTCTCGTTCCAGGTGAACGCGGGCGAGGCGATCGGCGTCGTCGGGCGGAACGGGCAGGGGAAGTCGACCCTGCTCAAGCTCGTCGCCGGGGTTCTGCTGCCGGACGTCGGCACTGTGGCGGTTCACGAAGATGTCGCGCCGCTGATCGAGCTGACCGGCGGGTTCGTGGGGGATCTCACCGTGGCGGAGAACGTCCGCCTCATCGCGGGCCTGCACGGCATGAGCCGGGCCGAGGTGGCCGATCGCTTCGAGGAGATCATCGACTTCGCTGAACTGCACGGCCGGCTGCAGACTCCCTACAAGCACCTCTCCAATGGCATGAAGGTGCGCCTCGCGTTTGCCGTGGTGTCGCAGCTCGGCGCGCCGATCCTGCTGGTCGACGAAGTCCTGGCCGTGGGCGACAAGGCGTTCCGCGAGAAGTGCTACGGACGCATCGAGGAGCTGCTGGCCGAGGGCCGCACTCTGTTCTTCGTCAGTCACAACGAGCGCGACCTCCGCCGCTTCTGCACCCGCGGGCTGTATCTGCGGGCCGGGGAACTGGTGCTGGACGGACCCATACGCGACGTCCTGGACCGTTACAACGCCGACAACGCGACGGCGTAACGCTCAGAGCCCGGCGAGGTCCTTGACCGCCTGCAGAGCGGATCGGACATCGGAGAGGGGAGCGGCGGTGTCCGTGCCGTCACCGATCGCCGTGCGGAGCGTGCCGAGCGCGCTGAGATAGGTCTGCACCGTGGGACGCCAGGACGAGGCGATCGACTCCGGCGGGTTCTCGTCGGCGAGGATCATCGCGTCCTGCTCGAGCGTGCGCACGATGTCGAAGGCGGCGTCGGGGGTCTGCGAGGCGAGCATGCCCAGACCGGTGTCCGCGTCCGAGACACGCGGCGAGATCGCCGTCGCGAACGCGCCGGTGTCGGGAACGACGACCGGCGGAGCGGTGACCGCATCGGTCGGCACCGGATCCGGCTCCTGTGGCTCGACCGGAGGAAGCTCCTCGGTCGGGGTGGGATCCGGCGTGGCTGTCGGTGTGGGGGTGGGTGTCGGTCGCGCGGAGGCGCTCGGAGTCGGCGTGCGCGTTGGAGACGCGCTCACGGACGCCGTGGGAGTCGCCGTGGTCGAGGTGGCCGCGCCGCTCGGAGTGCCACCGCGAGGCATCAACAGGATCACCGTGGTGAGGGCGATCGCCACGACCAGAGCGATCAGCACCACGATCACCACGACGCGTCCGGGGTGCCGTTTGGGCTTCGGCGCGAACACCCACTGGGGGCGAGGTTCGGACGACGAGGAGTCTGAACTCACGCCGCGCTCTCCACCGGCTGGAGCGGCTGCATGGGCTGCCAGCTCTTGTCCCTGGCGATCGCGCGACCGTCGCGGATGCCGCGGAAGAGGTTGCTCGTACCCCGCACCTTCCGCTCCACGAGGAGCAGACGGATCAGCTCCTTCGCGAAGGTGAGCGCTGTCCCGATGCGGAAGCGGATCGGTCGGTACGCGCCGTGCTGCTGGAAGTAGTGCGCCATGTGCGCGCGGTTGCGCATGATGTAGTACCGGTACGCGTCACTGGAGGCGTTCAGGTGACGGATGCCCATGTCCCACTGCTTGATCTCGCGGGTGCGACGCAGCACGAACTCGTTCACGATCGCCGAGCGCGTCTGCAGCGACGCCAGCCACCCGTAGACCGAATCGTCCCAGTAGATGAAGAAGCGCGGATCCGGCAGGCCGATGCGCTGGACGATGTCGCGGTGGATGAACATGCCCTCGAAGCAGCCGGAGTTCATCTCGCGATAGCCGCTGTCGTCGAAACCGGCCGGGGCGAAGGGAATCGGGATGCCGAGGGGGATGGACAGTCGGTACTGCCAGTAGAACTCGCTGCCGTCGAAGTCGTACCGACGACCCTGCACGCTCTGGAACCGCTGACCCCAGTGCCCCATGCGGGCGAGGCCGTCCGCGATCACCTCGACGTCGTCGTCCATGATCCAGAGCCACGTGGAGCCCAGTTCGTAGGCGAGTCGAACGCCCTCGCTGAACCCGCCGGATCCGCCCGTGTTCTCGGCGAGTCGCTGGTACACGATCTCGGTGCCGATGCGCTCGCGGAAGGAGTCGACCACCGCAGTGGTGTCGTCCACGGACGCGTTGTCGACGATCACCAGGTGTCCGGGCTTCGGATCCATCGCCTCGATCGAGGTGAGCAGGCGCGTGAGGAGGGCGGACCGGTTGTAGGTCACGACCACGATCGTCGCGGATGCGGGATCGAACACTTCGGGCATGCGAGCGTGCTCCTGACAGCTGGTTCTTGCAGAAACGGGGGCGGCGGATGGGCCCTTTCGAGCCTACCGTGCGCTTCCGGGAGTTTCCGGAGCGCGCGCGGCCGCGGCCTCACGCCAGGACCGCGACTGACCGGCGCGCATGGCGCACAGCGCGAGCATCAGCCATCCCACCCCGAACAGGGTGAAGCTCTCGAAGACGGAATCGACCAGAAGGGTCACCAGCACCAGCGGGGTCCAGGCGTATAGCACCGAACGGCGCTCGCTCGCGACGAGCCAGGCGCGCACCAGTGCGGTGCCCGCGAGGAACGCGAACAGCACGAGGCCCAGCCAACCGAGCTGCAGCAGCACATCGAAGTAGGCGCTCAGCGCGGAGGCGTGGTGACGACCGAACAGATTGATGGCGGTGTAGGGGAAGGCGAGCGGATCGTCCGGGTTCCAGGGGCCGACCCATCCCCACGCCTGATACGCATGGGAGCGCACCTGCACGAGGATCGAGTTCCACAGTTCGGCGCGCGTGGAGAAGTCGGTGCCGGCGTCCAGCAGGGCGATGACCTGGTGGCGCAGCACATACGCGGTGCCGATGCCGACCACCACGAGCGCCCCGAGGACCCACTGGATGCGGGTGCGGCGCTCCGGTGGCGTGTGACGCACGATCGCCAGTGCCGCAGAGGCGATGGCGACGGCCAGCGAGAGCACGATCACCGTGGGGGAGGAGCTCAGTGCGGCCAACGCCCCGGCCAGCACCAGGGAGAAGATGCCGAGCCCGCGGGTGATGGAGTGGGTGCGCAACTCGATCACGAAGGTGATGAGAGCGATCACGGCCACGAAGCCCAGCATGTTGCGCGTGCCGAACAGACCCTGGATCGGCCCGCCCGCGGCGATCGCGCCCTGCACGCCCAGGAACGGGATGGGCATGTCCAGCAGCACGCCCGACAGGATCTCGACGAGCAGGGATCCGGTGAGGAGCGTGCGCAGCACGTCGCCCAACGCTCGCACGGTCTGCAGGGTGTCGCGAATGTGCGCGATCACGACCGCGATGATCGCGACACCGACCAGCGCCAGCCAGTGGGAGAACGACCGGGTCGGGCCCGACATGGGCAGGATGAGAGTGATGCCGGCCCAGGTGATGAACAGCAGCACCGACACGGGCACGAGCCGGAGCAGGCTGATCTCCGCGCGACGGACGGTGAGGATCGCGATGCCCACCACCACGAGACCGGCCGCGATGGTGACGAGCGTCACCGAGCCCGCCATGGCCTCGATCGCGTGTCCGGCGAAGAACGTCCCGAACGCGGCCAGGGCGTAGGCGCGCGCCAGGGCGGCGGAATCCAGTGCGGAGCGCACCGCCTCCCAGCGCTCGGTCATCGCGGCGTGGGAGCTGTGGCCCCGGGGCGGGGGCGTCGGCGCCGGGGAGCGATCGGCTCATCGGCGAGCACGGGGTCGGCTGCCGTCTTGGTGGCCAGCAGCACGATCAGCAGCCATCCCCACTCCATCAGCGGACGCGACTCGGTGATCCCCTGAACGAGCAGAGCGGCCACCACCAGAATCGGCAGCAGACTGAGCGGGGAGAACGCGCGTCGGGAGGCGATGTCCCACCGCGGGCGATCCACCGCGAGGAACCACGCGCGCCACACGAGGGCGAACAGTGCAGCGGCCATCACCACGACACCCGCCGCGCCGAGCTGCAGGTAGACGTCCACCCACATGTCGTGCGCGTGGAACACGCTGAGTCCGTGGTCGATGATCCAGCCGTCGAAGTGCGGATCCCACGGCAGCCAGGGTGTCGCGAACCCCCAGCCGAACGCCGGACGTTCGTTCGCACGCTCCAGGACCCGAGTCCAGATCTCTCCGCGGCCGGTGAGATCGCCGCCGCGGCCCAGCAGCTCGAAGAGGCGCTCGCGCACGACCAGGGCCGCCGCGAGTCCGGCCACGGCGACGGCGCCGAACAGCAGATACCAGTTGCGTCGTGTGCGCAGCGTGTGGCTGCGCCGCACCGCGATCGCCGCGGCGGCGACCAGCAGCACCGCGAAGGCGATCACCGCTGCCGTCGCAGATCCCACCCGCACGAGCAAGAACAGCGCGACGATCAGCCAGGCGATCGTGACCCCGCGACGGGAGAGACCCGCGACAGCCGCGATCACGAAGACGATCAGGGCCAGCACGCAGAGCATGCCGAGCAGGTTCGAGTTGCCGACGATTCCCTGGATCCGCCCGGAGGTGAAGAGGTTGCCGCGCGACCAGTACAGCTGTGTGCTCGGGTCGTCGACCGCTCCGAGGAACGGCGGAAGCACCGGATGGCGGAGGATGGCGGAGACGAGCAGCTCGAAACCGAGGCTCAGCCCGAGCACCCAGCGGCAGGCCGACACCAGGGCGCGCACCACCTCGCGCCAGGTCAGGGCGACGGCGAGGAAGATCCCGTGGCCGGTGGTGACGACGAGAGCGAACCAGGTGGCAGCAGACACTCCGGGCCAGGCGGACCAGAGAATGGACAGCCCGGCGAGAGCCGTGTAGCCGAGGAACGCCCACGGCGCTCGCGGCCAGGACTGCGCCGTCGCTCGCCGGATGACGGGGGACAGCGTCCAGATCAGCGCGGTGATGATGGTGCACACGCCCAGCAGGATCGCCACGCCCTCGGGGCCGACGAGATTGTTCAGAGCGCCCATGCACATCGCCAGCACGAGCACCAGCACGGCATAAGCGCGCAACCAGAGTCGTGCGGTGCGCTCCCGTGCGGGCGGGGTGGGCGCAGCGGCGATCGGGTGGGAGGAGTGCTGAGCCATCGTCCCCCCAGGGTATCGCGCGGACTGCACGCGAAACCGGTCTTTTCCCGCGCGTCAGCGCGGGTCGCCCTGCTCTCCGACCAGCGGCGCGGATTTGATCTTGAACGCGAAGGTGATCACGCACAGCCAGCCCCACAGCATGATCGGATTCGACTCGGTGAGCCCCTGCACGAGCAGGACCGCCACGATCAGCGCGGGCAGCACGCTGAGCGCGCGGTAGGGGCGGTCCGCGCGGACGTCCCAGCGCGGGCGATCGATGGCGAAGAACCAGGCGCGCCAGGTGAACGCCGCATACGTGATGCCGATGAGGAAGACGCCGATCGCACCCAGCTGGAAGAACACGTCCACCCACATGTTGTGCGCCTGCATCACGGGGATGGTGCGCTCCAGGATCCACGAGCGAAAGCCGGGGTCCCATGGCACCCAGGGGCTGGCGAAACCCCAGCCATCGAGCGGATGCTGCGATGCTCGGGCCAGGACCTCGCGCCAGATGTCGCGGCGACCCGTGAGATCTGAGGAGCGCCCGAGCGCCTCGAACAACTCGTCGCGAAACAGCAGGCAGACCACGACGAGGGCGCCGCCGATCGACAGGAAAAGCGCGTACAGGCTCCCGCGTCCCGCCGGCACATGAACCCGACGCATGGCGAGGACGGCGACGAGCACCAGGAGCGCGCCGAAGGCGCAGACCCAGGCCGTGGCGGAGTCGCACCGGATGAAGAGGTAGGCCGCGATGACGAACCATCCCGCCATCCACACGCGTCCGCGCGCATCATCGGCGAATCGCACCGCGAACACGATCATCGCGACCAAGCAGATCATGGCCAGGAGGTTCGCGTTTCCCACAATGCCCTGGATCCGTCCCCCGGCGAGCAGCAGGTTCTGCGACCAGTACAGCTTGGGATCCTCGGGATCGACCAGCACCGGCCCCCAGGAGGCGGAGGGAAGCGGCGCGCGAACGACGAGACTGACGAAGAGCTCGAAGAAGAGGGAGAGCCCGACAGCCGCCTGCAGGCCCCGGCTGAAGGCCTGCACCAGCTCACGCCAGGACAGCGTCGACGCCAGGAACAGGCCGTGCATCGTGATCACGATCATGCCGCCGAAGGTGAGGAGCGTGGACGGCAGCCACGTCGTCCACAGCGCGGACATCGCGCCCCAGGCGAGGTATGCCAGAGCGATCCACGGGAGGCGGCGCCACGGGAACACCGGGGCGGCGCCCGGCCGCCGCAGCCGCGGAATCCAGAGCAGGGCCGTGATGAGGGCGAGCGCGATGAACACCAGCGCGGCCCCCGTGGTGCCGGCCGCACGGTCGAAGGCCGGGGCGCAGAAGATCGCGAAGACCACCACGGCGGCGTGAGCGCGAAGGAGCACCGAGGAGCGTTCTGACTCCACGACGACCGCCGCGGGGGACACGACGCCTGTCCTGTCCGCGCGGATGCGCGGAAGCGGAACGGGGGCGGTGGTGGTCATAGCGGACCGAGAGTAGCCGACCCGACTCGGGGACTCCTGTGGGCGCCGGTCAATCTGCGGCGACGGGGATAGGCTGGCGCCGTGCTGGAGCTCATGACGAACACGCCGCGTGATTACGCCTGGGGATCGACCACTCTGCTGGCCGAGTTGGAGGGACGCGAGCCCACGGGCGCTCCCGAAGCAGAGGTGTGGTTCGGGGATCATCCGGGTTCGCCTGCGGTGCTGGTCGATGGCACTTCATTGCCCGAGCGTCTCTCGGCGCACGGTCAGCCGCCGCTGCCGTACCTGCTGAAGCTGCTGGCGGCCGGCTCTCCGCTGTCCATCCAGGTGCACCCCTCCCGCACCCAGGCGCAGGCCGGATGGGCGCGCGAGGCCGACCTCGCGATGGATGCTCCCGAGCGCAACTACCGCGACGACAACCACAAGCCGGAGCTGATCGTGTCGCTGAGTGAGCGGTTCGAGGCTCTCTGCGGCCTGCGTCCGCTGGAGGCGTCACGCCGATACCTGGCAGAGCTGGGTGACGCTGAGGGTGTGCGGCGGCTGCGCTCGCTCATCGAGCCCGCGGCCGGTGCCAGCGATGCCGACATCCTGCGCGCGGCGATCGAGGAGCTGCTGGCCGGCGACTCCGCCCGCATCGTCTCCGATGTCACCACAGCGCTGGCGACGACCACCTCCGCGGAGTTCGTCGACGAACTCGCCGCCGCCCGCCGGATCGCCGAGGTCTACCCCGCAGATCCGGGCATCGTCGTCGCGATGCTCATGAACCTCGTCATCCTGCGGCGCGGTGAGGCGGTCTACCTGCGGGCAGGACTGCTGCACGCGTATTTGAGCGGCATCGGTGTCGAGATCATGGCCGCGAGCGACAACGTGCTGCGCGGCGGACTCACCCCCAAGCGGGTCGACGTGCCCGAACTGCTGACGCTGCTGGACGCGGCGCCCGGCGTCGTTCCCGTGATCCGCCCGCGTGCCCTCGCTGGTGCGACCGCGGTGGACACCTACGGCCCCGGAGTGGCCGACTTCGCGCTCGCGGTCGCGCGGCCGGATGCCGTGGGCGGCGTCGTCGCGGAGATTCGCGTGGACGGACCCGCGATCGTGCTCGCGACGGCGGGAGAGAGCACGGTGGAACTGGACGGCGAGCGCGTCTCGCTGGCACCCGGGCAGGCCGCGATCGCCCTCGGTGCCACCGGACCCCTGCACATCGACGGCACCGGTGAGGTGTTCATCGCGACCCCCGGCGAGGGCATCGATTCCGCTTCGTGACACTCCCGGGGTGTGTCATGAAGCTTGAACGTCGGGTTGAGGAAATATGCTCTGCGACTTGACCCGAGCGAATCACACCGCTGTAATTATGTGAGCGCGCCGCGACTGACGCGGTCCGTGAGGGGGAAAGACAGTGGGAGAGCAGATGACGGGATCACAGTACCGTTCGAGCGTCCCCGACAACTGGTTCGTCGATCCGGTGAACCTGGGAGTGCCCGGGGTCCGGCGACCGGTTGCCGATGACGAGGACAACGCGCTGGCATGGCAGGGCGAGGCGCTCTGCGCACAGACCGACCCGGAGGCGTTCTTCCCCGAGAAGGGCGGCTCCACGCGAGACGCCAAGCGCATCTGCACATCCTGCGATGTGCGCGGCGAGTGCCTCGAGTACGCGCTGTCCAACGACGAGCGCTTCGGTATCTGGGGCGGTCTGTCCGAGCGCGAGCGACGCAAGCTCAAGCGCAGCGCAGGCTGAGACAGAATCTGACGCATCGTCCACCCGAGTGCTGGGCGATGCGTCGATCTGTGTCCATCGGGTTCGACGTTCACCCGATGATCACCGCACGGTCTGATCCCTTCCCGGCGCGGCACCCTCGGAATGCGCGTGAAGCCTGCCTACGCTGAAGCGCCATGCCTGCTCCTGTACACGCCGTCATCGTCGCGCATCCGGATGCGCGCGCCGCTGGGCTTCCCCATCTGAAGGAGACCCTCGCCGCGGTTGCCGCCCAGCGCCATCCCGTTGATGCGCTCACGATCGTGCTGTGCGGCAAGGATCGTCGCTTCGCCGAACTGGTGGACGCATCCGGCGCGGAGGGAATCATCCAGGCGGACGCCGCGACCGGCTTCGCGGAGGCGATCGAGCTGGCATCGCGCCGGGTCGATCCCGATCACGCGCTATGGCTGCTCGCGCAGGACACGGTTCCCGCACCCGACGCGCTGGAGCGGCTGGCGGCGGTGCTGGAACTGCAGCCCTCGGTCGCGGTGGTGGCTCCCAAGCTGGTGCGCCGCAGCGACAGCGAGATCATCGCATCGTTGGGCGTCAGCATGTCGCGCGGCGGCGAGAGCGTCGAACTGGCCGCAGGACAGTTCGACCAGGGCCAGCACGACGGTCGTGAGGACGTGCTGGGCGCAGACATCCGCGGCGTCCTCCTGCGCGCCGAGCGCCGCGCGGACCTTCTTCCCGATCGTGCCCTCGGTGGCGCGGATGAGGGACTCGACATCGGCGTGCGCGCTCGCCTCGGTGGCGATCGCGTCGCGCTTGCTCCCGCTGCCCGCGTCGCGGTTCGTGCCGACGGAGTGGCCGGCCTCCCGGATCCGGTTCGTGCCGCCGACCGCCGCCGGATCGTCTACGTCACCCGGCTTGCCCAGCTGCACCGCCGGTTGGTGTACGCACCCGCAGCGGTAGTGCCGCTGCACATCCTCTCCTTCCTTCCGATCGCCCTCTGGCGTGCGATCAGCCATCTGCTCGCCAAGGCGCCCGGCGCCGTGCTGCCGGAGTGGGCCGCCGCGTTCGTCGCCGCATTCCGCTGGCCCTCCCTCGCGCGCTCCCGCTCTCGACTGCGTGGCCGACGTGGTGACTGGTGGCGAGTGGATCCGCTGCGCATCGGGCGTGTGGAGCGCCGCGAGATCCTGTTGGGTGACGGCGAATCCGCGCGCACCACGAGACCCGAGCTGCGGTTCTTCTCCGGCGGCGGTGCCTGGGTGGTGCTCGCATCCCTGGCGGTGTCGATCGTCGCCTTCTTCCCCCTGCTCTCCTGGCCGGTGCTCGGCGGGGGTGGCACGCTGCCGCTTCGGACCCAGCTGACGAGTCTCTGGGGCGATGCCGTGTTCGGCGCTCGCGGCTATGGACTGAGCGCAGCGCTGCCGGCCGACCCGTTCTCCGCTGTGCTCGCCGTCCTCGGCTCCCTGATGCCTGCCGCCCCCTCGTCCGCTCTGGTCGTTCTGTGGATCGCCGCGCTGCCCCTGGCCACCCTGGGCGGCTGGTTCGCCGCCACCCGGGTGACGGAGCGCTCCGGTCTGCGGATCGCCGGCGCCGTGCTGTGGACCATCGCTCCGACGTTCCTCGGCGCGCTCGTGGACCCGCGGCCTGCGGCGGTCATCCTGCATCTCGCTCTGCCGTGGCTGGTCTACACCGGTCTCGCGGCCCATCGGTCGTGGGGCTCGGCGGGAGCCGCTTC
The DNA here is from genome assembly GCF_044987425.1 of Microbacterium sp. ZW T5_56. Classification (NCBI taxonomy): domain Bacteria; kingdom Bacillati; phylum Actinomycetota; class Actinomycetes; order Micrococcales; family Microbacteriaceae; genus Microbacterium; species Microbacterium sp. ZW T5_56. Next base: position 38,721 of record NZ_JBJDRI010000038.1, read on the forward strand.
CCTCCTGATGCTCGTGGTGGCGGCGTGCGCGCCGAGCGCGGGGGGAGTGCTGGCGGTGATCGTGATCGTCGCCGCGGTGGCGGCGATCTGCATCGTCCGGTTCTCCGGCGCGGTCCGCCTACTGTGGACGCTGGTGCCCACCCTGGTGTTCTTCCTGCCGCTCATCTGGTTCCGCCTCGGGCGCAAGCAGCCACTGAATCTCCTTGCCGACCCCGGCCTGCCGTACCAGGGCGCGCGCACCTCGGACGATCTGTGGGGTCGGCTCTCGCTGTTGGCCGGATTCCCCGCGGGCGATGCGGCGAGATGGCCGGACTTCCTCGCCTCATTCGGTGCTGGTGACGCAATCGTGCGGTGGGCCTGGTTCGTTCCTGCACTCGTGATCCCGGTGATCCTTCTCGCGGTTGTCGGTGCCTTCACCGCTCGCTGGCGGGTCGGTGCGCCGCTCCTCCTCGTCGCCGGAGGAGCCGCCGTTGCCGGTCTTTTCGCGTCGGGCATCTCGGTGAGCGTCGTGAGCGGTTCCGCCGTGGCGCTCTGGCCCGGCGCGCTCGGCAGTGTGTCCTGGCTGGCGCTCATCCTCGCCGCGCTTCTCGCACTGCATTCGCTGCGGATGCCGCGGAGCCTGCGCGGTGCGCTCGGCACGATCGCCGTGGTGCTGGTGCTGGCCACCGCCATTCCCCAGCTCACTGCCGTGCTGCGCGGAGACGCCGCCGCACAGAACGGGCCGCGCAGCACGCTGCCCGCATATGTCGCGGCAGAGCTCGACGAGGGGGCCCGCGGCGCCACGCTCGTCCTCGACATCCAGGAGGACGGCACTGTCGTGCAGCGCGTCGTGTGGGGGTCCTCCGATTCGCTCGGTGCCCAGTCCACCGTGCTCAGCACCCAGAGCGAGTTCACGGCGGCGGAGGAGGATCTGGCGAGCCGTATCGCGGACGCCATGACTCCGCAGGCGCAGAACGTCACATTCGCCGATCTCGGCATCCGCTTCGTGCTGATCGAGCCGGTGACGGCGACGTCGGGTCCCGCTGCGGCGCTTCGGGCACAGGCTGTGGCCGCATTCGATCGGAACTCCACGTTCACCGCCGTCGGCGAGACGGGCAAGGGGGCGCTCTGGGGGGTCGCCGGTGAGGTCTCGCCGCATCCGGCGCTGACGTCCGACGAGCGCTCGGTTGCCGCGATCGCGCTGACCGCGGCGGTGGTGTCGCTGGTGATCGCCGCACTGCTGGCCATCCCCACCCGCGCCTCGGTGCGCGCGGCCCGCGTACGACCGCGCATGATCGGCGCGTCGAAGGAGCAGGAATGACCAAGGAACGAGCGCGAGGACGCCTCGCGCGGGCCGGAGCGGGAATCCTCGCGGTGGCAGTCACCGCGGTGGGCATCACGGCTGCCGTTGTGGCACCCCTGCCGGAGGTCTCCGCCGCGGCTCCGGTCGCCACGCGGGAGCCCGCGCCCGGAGACGCCACGCTGGTGTGCACGGCGTCCGCTCTGGCGCTGGGCCGTGTCACCGATTCCGCCCAGACGGTGTCGGAAGCCGCCCGCCTGACGCCGGCCCTGTCCGATGCCGGTGCCACCTCCGCCGATCTGACCGTGCTGAGTGTGGACGGTGCCGTGTTCCGCGCCGTGAGCGCCCCGCCCGTGGACGGAAAGCGCGCGGCGTTGGCCGGTGCCACCTCGTTCACCTCGGCAGCAGACGACCTCGCAGGATATGCGGCGTCCTCGTGCCGTCCGCCGCTCACGGAGTCCTGGCTCGTCGGTATCGACGGGCGCACCGGTTCGTCCGGGGTGATCACGATCGCCAATCCGTTCGGCGTGACGGCCACCGTCTCCTTCACCGTCTACGGACTCGCCGGCCCCACCACACCCGCCGGCGGGTCCCTTTCCGTAGCCCCCGGCACCGTGGCCACGGTGCCTGTCGCGTCGTTGGCCGGCGATGACAGCTCGCCGGTGATCAACGTGCATGCCGACGGTGCACCCGTCCAGGCGTCGCTGCAGTCGTCGCTCGTGCGCGGGCTCGTACCGGCGGGAATCGACTTCCAAGACGCCGTGCGCCAGGCCTCTGCGCGCCAGATCATCCCCGGCGTCACGGTCACCACCGCGGGGCCAGCGCTGACTTCCGTGCGAGTGCTCACACCGGACACCTCGGGATCGGTGACGGTGACGGCGCAGTCCGTGGAAGGTGGCGCACCGGCACTCACGCTGAGTATGGATGCGGTGGCCGGTATTCCGCTCGACATCCCGCTCGACGGCCTGGCCGCCGGCTCCTACGACATCGCGGTCGAGGGCGCCTCACCGCTGGTTGCTGCCGCCTGGCAGGCGACGGGTGTGGGTGATGGCGACGACTATGCCTGGTACCCGGCAGCTCCCGAGATCACCGCACCCACGACCTTCGCGGTCGCCGGCGGAGCGGCCGGAGTCCTCGCCCTGTGGAACGACAGCGATGGCGACGTCGCGGCGACGGTGACCGTGGGAGGTCGCGAAACCGCAGTGAGTGTGCCGGCACACGCGGGCGCGCAGCTCCCGATCACCAGCACTGCCGACGCGGTCCTTGACCCGGGCACCGGCGTGCTGCACGCGACGGTGTCCTACGCCGACGGGCAGCATCTCGCCGCGGCGACGGTGTGGCCGGCGGACGCGGACAGCGCGCCGATCACGATCACGCGCTGAGGCGCGTCAGCTGCGCCAGCGCTGCGTGCCGAGATCCCAGGGATCGCGATCGAGGTACTCTGCCGCGGCACGGAAAACCGCACCCTCCATCGACATCTTGGCGCCCAGATCGTCCATCCGGTTCGCTCGGTCGAGGCGTTCGATCGGCAGGCGGAAGATCACGATGCGTCGTGCCTCGCGGTCCACATACCAGCGCGGCATGCCCTCGGCATCCGCCCGTGTCGGCATGATCCCGACTTCGAAGGACACCTCGCGCAGGTCCTCCCACGTGTCGCGCAGGAACTGCGCGGTGTCGTGCACCACGAGCTCAAAGCGATCCTGTCGCGACTCGAGCGGTGGCAGCGGCGGCGGAACCACGGGACTGCGCCCGGTGCGCCCATGGCGGCCGTGACGGGCGGGGCGCGGCCTGGCCGTC
>NZ_JBJDRI010000039.1:0-38700 GCF_044987425.1 Microbacterium sp. ZW T5_56
GTTCTGGTGCTGGTGCTGGTGCTGGTGCTGGTGCTGGTGCTGGTGCTGGTGCTGGTGCTGGTGCTGGTGCTGGTGCTGGTGCGGGTGCTGGTGGGGGTGCTGGTGCTGGTGCTGGTGCTGGTGCGGAAGTGGCCCGGGAGGCGCTTGGTGCCGAGGCCGGTGCTCGCGCCGGTGTCGGCTCGGAGGCGTCTCGTGAGGCGCTTGGTGCTTGGGCCGGTGCTGGTCACGAGGCCGCGAACGATGCGTCCGATGTGCGGGCGACTTCTGCCCCGGCACCGGCGTTCGATGTCGCGTTGTCGCCGGCGGGTTCGTGGATCGGTCTGTTCGGTGTGGGCACCTCCCCACAGCCGCCGACGTTCGATGAGCTCGGAGCGCCGGGCGGAGTGCTCGTGTACGCGACGGTGCTGCCGGAAGACGCGTCCGGGATCCTCACGTTCGGCGAGGTGCGCGATCAGGCGTGGGTGTCGGTCGATGGCGTGCCGGTCGGCACGATCTCGCGAACGCGGTCCGAGCGCAGTATTCGCATCCCCGCCGGGCGGCGTCTGACGGTGGTGGTCGAGGAGCAGGGCCGAACCAACTACGGTCCGCGCATCGGTGAGGCGAAGGGCTTGATCGGTCCGGCGCTGCTCGACGGTGTGGAGCTCACCGACTGGGACGTCGAGGTGATCGCCGAACGCGATCTGGAGGCGCGGGCATCCGCTGCTGTACCGGGCGAACTCGCGGCGATCGCGCCGGCGTGGACGGGCGATTTCGAACTGTCGGAGTCCACGGATCTGTTCCTGGATCCGGCCGAGGCTCGCAAGGGCTTCGCGTTCGTGAACGGCTTCTTCCTGGGTCGGTACTGGCGCAACGGTCCGCAGCGCACGCTGTATGTCCCTGCTCCAGTGACGCACGCGGGTCGCAACATCGTGACGCTCCTGGAGCTGGAGCATCTCGATGCCCCGACCCTCGCTTTCGCCCCGCACCCCCTCCTCGGCCCCACGGACGAGTAACGCCGTCGACGGCGAGCCCCGGTCTCACAAACTGTCGGGTGTCCGAGCCAGGACAGCCGCAAGTGAGACCGGGGTTTGTCTTGGTCTCAGAAGTTGTCGGATCTCGCAGTCGGGACAGCCGTAACTGAGACCGGGAATCGTCGTGGTGTCACCCGCCCCGCACCCACTCGTCGCCCCCTGGACGGGTGATGCCGTCGATGGCACCCCCTGGTCTCAGAAGCTGTCGGATCTCCCAGTCGGGACGGCCGTATGTGTGACCGGGGTTCGCCGTGGTCTCAGAAGTTGTCGGATCTCCGAGTCGCGACAGCCGCAAGTGAGACCGGGCTCACCCTCGCCTCACCCGCCGCGCACCCACTCGTCGCCCCGCGGACGGGTGATGCCGTCGATGGCAACCCCTGGTCTCAGAAGCTGTCGGCTCTCCCAGGCGGGACAGCCGTATGTGAGACCGGGCTCGCCCTGGCCTTACCCCCCGCGTCCACTCGTCGGTCCCGCGGACGAGTGGTGCCGTCGATGGCAATCCCTGGTCTCAGAAGGTGCCGGATCTCCGGGTCGGGACGGCCGTAACTGAGACCGGCGCCGCCCCTGGTCTCAGAAGGTGCCGGATCTCGCAGTCGGGACAGCCGTAAGTGAGACCGGGCTCGCCCTGGCCTTACCCCCCGCGTCCACTCGTCGGCCCCGCGGACGAGTGATGCCGTCGATGGCAATCCCTGGTCTCAGAAGGTGCCGGATCTCCCAGTCGAGACAGCCGCAAGTGAGACCGGGCTCGCCCTGGCCTTACCTGCCCCGCGTCCACTCGTCGGCCCCGCGGACGAGTGATGCCGTCGATGGCAACCCCTGGTCTCAGAAGCTGTCGGATCTCCCAGCCGGGACAGCCGTATGTGAGACCGGGGATCGCCGTGGTCTCAGAAGTTGTCGGATCTCCGAGTCGCGACAGCCGCAAGTGAGCCCAGGCTCGCCCTGGACTCATCGCAGGTCGTGCTCTGAGCCGACGCCCGCACCTGCTGAGAGCAGGACTCGCCGCCGGTAGGGTCGAGGGATGGCATCTGTCCCCGTCACCGTCGCGATTCCCGGGCAGACGCCGATCGCCGTGCAGCGTCGAATCGACGGGTGGATGAATGCGACGCGCAGCGCGGGGACATACCGCCGTCGCGGTGATCGCATCCGTGTGCTGCGCCGCTTGCTCGGCGCGGGCGTGTATCAGCTCCCGAGCGGCATCGTGCTGGACCTGCGCATGCTCGAAGCGGAAGGCGGCACAGTTCTCACCGGCCGCGCGCGGACGCGAGTGATGGACACGGTGCTTGTGCTGATCTTCGGCATCGTTGCCGGTGGCATTTTCCTCCTGCCGCTGCTTGGCTTCGTCACCGGGCGACTGCCGAGCGTCGTGGACCTGGCCTGGGCAGCAGTCGGCCTCGTGATCTTCGGCGGAATCACCATGGGGATCATGATCACCGACCGCCGCCGACTGCGACGCGTCGTGCCTGAGATGACCGAATCACTGCTCGCCGACCTCGGCTGAACCTCAAGGCTGTCCCGAGGATATGACCGCGCGCCGAATGCATGACCAATCCGTGGAATCCGTCAGGCATTCGGCGCATGATCATGAACTCGGGACACTCCACAGCCGCGGAGCACGGGGCCACGGGCACATGACGTCGTGTGTCGGCGGGTGACGAAACACGGCCCTGACCGGCTCGCGATTGTCCAGCATGGAATCATGGCTTCGCCTTTGATCTCTGTCACCGAACTCGCGGATGCGCTGCGGGACGGTACGGCGGGCTGTCTGCTCGATGTGCGCTGGCGCCTCGATCAGCCCGAGGGGCGGCCCGAATATCTCGACGGCCACCTGCCCGGCGCCGTCTACGTTGATCTCGAGCGCGAGCTCGCCGAACACGGACATCCGGAACAGGGGCGACATCCGCTTCCCAGCGATGAGACGCTGCGTGCGGCGGTTCGCCGCTGGGGCCTTCGTCGCGGAGCGCGCGTGGTGATCTACGACGACGTGCACTCCGTTGCGGCTGCCCGAGCGTGGTGGGTGCTGACCCACGCGGGCATTGCAGACATCGACGTGAGCGTGCTGGACGGTGGGCTGCGCGCCTGGGCGGCGGCGGGCTTCGGGCTGGAGACAGGGGACGTGCAGCCACCCGTCGGCGATGCGGAGGTTTCGGGCTTCGGCGAGCAGTTGGGCATGGTGGAAACCGCCCGATGGCCGCAGCATGGCGTGCTGTTGGATGTGCGATCCGCGGAGCGCTACCGCGGCGATCCGGACACGCATGACCCCGTCGCCGGGCACATCCCCGGCGCGCGGAACCTGCCGACGACCTACCACCTCAGCGGCGGACGCTTCCGCACGCCGGCCGAGATCCGCCGGAACTTCGCCTCGCTGGGCGTGGATGAGAGCATCCCCGTCGCGGCATACTGCGGCTCGGGCATCGCGGCGGCGCACACCGTGCTGGCCGGTGCGGTCGCCGGGCTCGACGTGGCGCTGTATCCGGGGTCGTGGAGTCAGTGGTCGCGCACACGCGGACGCGAAGTGGCGCTGGGTATGACCCCCGCCCAGCGCATCCGCCGCGTCTGAACCCGCTGAACCCGCTGAACCCGCTGTGCCCGCAGCGCTTCGTCTCGCTGGCGCTCGCTCAGCAACCGTCCAGCCACCGAGGCTAGACGGTGGGGCGGGGAGGATTGTGCATGAACTCGAAGCGGATGCCGGAGGGATCCTCCACGAACGAGGCGTAGTACCGCGCGTTGAAGCGGGGGAACAGCTTCGGGGCGCGGACCTCGCTCCAGCCGGCATCCAGCGCCACCCGGTGCAGGCGATCCACCTCGTCACGGGAGCTCAGAGCGAAGGCGAGGTGCTGCCAGCCGGGCTCCCCGTGCCGATGAAGGTCGCCCGCCTCGCGTGCCTGGAAGATGATCAGCTCGGTCTCGTCGCCCTTGTGCCAGGCGGCTGAGTGATCATCTGCCCCACCGAACTCGTAGCCGAGGGCCGTGAACACCGCCCCGAACTGCACTAAGCCCTGTTCGAGGTCGACGACCGACATGCCGAGATGATCCACGAGCGCCATTCCGTCATCCTGTCACTCGTCCGGCGGCTGACCGGCGCGTCTGACGCCAGCCGTCCACCGCGTCCCAGGCGCACGCAGCGATGATGCCGGCACCGAGCAGCACCGCGAGAATGCGGAAGATGCCGCCCTCGTCGGCCGACTGCAGATCGGCGTAGTGGAAGTCCTCGCCGCCGTGTTGCGCGATCGTGGCGAGCAGCTCGGGATTGATCAGCTGCCCGGTGGAGAGTAGCCACACCGTGACCGTCGCGAACACCACCGCCAGCAGCGTGTTCACCGACGCCGTCACCGCGGTCCACCGCCGCTGACGGAACACCGCGAGCGCGACGCCACCCTCGGCGAGCACGATCACAAGGAAGATCAGCATCCACACCGGCCACAACCCAGGGTGCAGCACCGGAATGATGTCGCCGTCGACGAAGACGAACCCGCGGAATCGATCCCACAGCACGGCCGCGATCGACGCCCCGAGGAACACCAGCGAGCCCACCAGCGTCGACAGGCTGGCGCTGTTCTCCCGGGGCTCGGGCAGCTGATCCACCGTCCAGGTCGGAACCGGATCAGTGCCGACGCGCTCGAGCACGAAGAACACCAGCGTCACCCAGAAGCACAGGTGAACGATCACCGAGATTCCGACGCCCACCGCGCTGCCGATGATCTGCCCGGACGGAGCGTTCGAGATCGCAAGCCCGAGGGCGACCGCCGCCATCACGCTGAGCGGGACGATCCACAGCAGCAGCTTCAGGAGCCGCCACCAGGTCATGAAATAGCGCGGCCCGATGAGGAACAGCGGGCGATCCGCGTATCCCGCCGCGAGCACCCCCGGATCTCCCAGGCCATTCAGCACGGCGCGTTCCGCATCCTCCGCGGGCTCGCCCTGCTCCACGCGTGCCTCGACGGCATCGGCGATGGAGGTCGCCAGCTCCTCGCGGACGTCGTCCTGCAGCTGCGGGCGGAGGCTCCGCACGGTGGCGTCGATGTAGCGTTCGGTCAGTGTTGCGGTCATGTCAGCTCTCCTCGTCGTGCGGGGCGTCATTGTCGTGCGTCAGTGCCGTGATGGCCTCCGTGAGTGTCAGCCACTCGCGGGTGAGGGTGTCGGCGAGATCGATTCCCGCCGCCGAGGTGCGGTAGAACTTGCGCGGACGTGTCTCGTCGGTGTTCCACTCGCTGGTCAGGTGGCCCTGCTTCTCCAGGCGCCGCAGCAGTGGGTAGAGGGTGTTCGCATCGGTGGGGAAGCCGGCGACCTCCAGCTGCTCCAGCAACGCGTAGCCGTAGCTCGGTGAACGCAGCAACTGCAGGCACGCGAGCACCACGGTGCCGCGATGCAGCTCCTGCAGGTGGATGTCGGTCAATTCGGGCATGGTCACACAATACTGTGTGACGCACACTATTGTCACGCACGTACCCAAAGACACCACCGCCCCCGAGAAACCCATACAAGTCCGAGAAACCCCGCAACGCAGGGTTTCTCGGACTTGCTTGGGTTTCTCGGGGGCGAGATGTGACGGTGTTACTTCGTGACCTTCACGGTGAGCGGTGCGCTCGTCGTGGTGCCCGCCGCGTTGGTGAACTCCACGGTGTACACGTAGGCTCCCTTCGGCTTGCCCGACACCGTCGCGGTCGCCCGCTGCGCGGCCGGGGTGGCGGACGTCAGTGCGCCGGCCGCGATCTCCGTGCCGTTCTCCAGGAACCGATACGAGGTCGCGTTCGTGCCCCACCACAGATCCGCGGTGAGGGTGAAGCTGCCCGCTCCGCCCTTCGCGTTCGACGACAGCGCCGGCTTGCCGGGAGTGGCGTCGGTCACCTTCACAGTCAGCGCCTTGGTTGCCGTCGTGCCCTTCGAGTTCACCAGCTCGCCTGTGAACACGTAGGTGCCGTTGCCGAGCCCTGCGATGTCCACGGTGGCGCGCTGCGCCTGCGGGCTGTTCATCGTGAGCGGCACCGTGGCCACCGGCTCTCCGTCGCGGAAGAGGCGGAACAGCTGGGCGTTCTCACCCCACCACAGGTCCATCGTGAGGGTGAACGTGCCGTCCTTGAGGCCGGTGTCCCAGCCATCGTTCGACGACAGCACGCCGACGCCGGGTGCCGTGGCCGCGTTGTCGGGACCCACTTCAGGAAGCGTGACCGCCGCGGTGGTGGTAGAGCGTGCGCTGGTGCCGATCGCGTTCACCGCGACCACCTCGTACGCGTGGGTCGAGCCGTGCTCCAGCCCGGTGATCGTGCACGACGTCTCCGTGGTCTCGCACACCACCGTGTCCGTGCCCGCCGCGAACACGCGATAGCCGACGAAGCCGGGACCGGTGGGTGATGCGGCACTCCAGGACACGGTGACCGCGGTGTCGGAGGCGGCGACCGCGGACGCATCCGCCGGTGCGCCCGGAAGCGTCTGGTCGGCGACCGCGAGCCATGAGATGACCGGCTTCTCGCCGCCGGCGCCCTCGTTCGTCACCACGTACTCCACGGTGGCGGGAGCCTCGAGGGTGAACGTGAGGTCTGCCGTGAGGCGCGGTACCGAACCCGACAGCGGGATGTTGCCCTTCGCGAGTTCGACGCCGTCCACCGACACCGTGTGGTTCATGGTGCGGTTGACGTTCCACCACTCGGTGAATCCGCCCGTGAGCGTGTAGGTGCCGGCGTCCAGCGGCAGACGGTAGATCAGGCGCGTGGTGTCCTGGTACAGGCCGGTGGAGAACTTGTCGGCGATGTCTGTCGTGCCCTTGGTCTTCATGCCGTCGGCCACGTAGCCCCACGATGCGGCGTCGGGGGAGACCCGATCCACCGCGTCATTGCGCAGGGTCGCAGCACCCGCCACCGCCGTGTGAGCGGGGGAGGCGACGCCGTTCGTACCGGAGTCGATGAAGTACACCGGAGCGGTCGGAATCACCTCGTACCGGGCGATCACGGTCTGCTCGCTGTCGGCCAGGCGGCCGGTGACCCGCAGCGTGTCATAGACCGCGCGCTTCGCCGTGACGGACGCGTCATCCCACACGACGGCGCGCGAGGTGCCCGCCACGTCAACCGTCTCCGGCAGATCGCCGGTCACACCGATCGCGCCCTGCACACCGAGATCGCGCGGCAGCCGCTGGACGGCGACCAGAGCGAGCCGGCCGTTGTAGCCGCTCGTTCCGCTCGTGCCGAATTCGACGGTGACGACGCCATCCGCATCCAGCGTGATGGGTTGAGCGATCGGTGTGGCACCACCCGTGGAGGTGACCGTCTTCGTGGTGGCTGTGACGCCCGGCGCGGACACCTTCGTGTACACGTTGGTGGTGAGTCCGGCGCGCGGCGCCTGCACGGCGACCACGTTGTAGGAACCCGCCGGCAGTGTCAGTCGATACGTGACCGGCTTGTTGTAGTCCACGCCCAGGTAGGACGATCCCCAGTCCTGGGCGTTGCCGGCGTCAGCGGCGGTCGCCGTGGTGGCGTAGCCCCACGTGAGCCCCGCGGCCGTGCCGTCCCACTTCTGGTCGGCCACGGCGTTGCGCAGCTGGGGGAACGCCTCCAGCGCGGCAGCCTGCACTGAACCGGTCGCGGCACCCGAGGAGCCGGAGTCGATGAAGTACTCCAGGTCTGCCGGGACGACGATCACGCGCGCGGTGAAGCGCTGGTACAGACCGTTGTCCAGCTTGACCGTGGTGCGTCCGGTGGCGGTGAACGTGCCAAGCTCCGCGGTGCTGGCGGCGCTCTCGCGTGCGCTCAGCGCCCAGGTCACCGGCAGCTCGCCCTCGGCCAGCGCCACCGCACCGGGCAGGGCACGGGCGCTGGAGGTGATCGCAACGACACCGAGGTCGCGGACGTCGGGACTGACGTCCTTCGGAACGAGGCGATCGATCGCGGCGGTCAGTCGTGCACGGAGCGCGAGGGCGCCTTCCGCGTCGAGCCCGAACGCGACCGGATCCGCGATGGCATCGCGCGCGTCGGTGAGGATCGCGGCGAACACGGCCCAGGTCTCGGGGGAGTACTCGGCCTCGGCGATCTCCGCGGTGCTGTCGATCACGGCGGTGAGGGCGGCGGTGTCCACGGCCGCGGAGTCGGCCGACGCCGTGATCACGCCGACGGCGTCCACGTTGATCGACGCGGTGTTCGCGGTGCGGATGGTGACGGTGTGCTCAGCGTTGCGCAGACCCCGCAGTTGATACGCGGTGCGTTCGCTCCCCGCGCTCCAGGTGGGTGCGCCGGCGACGATGTCGACATCGTCGACGATCACGTCCAGCGTGGGTGCGCCGGAGTTCGTGCCGATGATGTCGAGGCCGGTGCCGGTGAAGGTGTACGTCATCGACGCGCCCTTCGCCGTGGACTTCGACGCCGTGCGCTGCCACTCGTACATGCCCTGGCCGTTGATGTGGCTCCAACTCGCGTCGAACTGCAACACCGGCACGGAGGAGTCGGCCCAGTTGGTCTGGTGCATCCCGTCGATCATCGCGGAGTACCAGGGCGTGTAGCCCGGCACGGTCGTCACCTTCAGGTTGTCGAACTGCACGAACGTGAACCCGGATCCCAGCTGGATCCGACCGGTCGCCTGCGGCGCCGCGTCGGTGTAGCTGGCGATCTCCACGCCGTTGACGGACGCGGTGTACACCGCGCCGGCGACGCGCACGGCGATCGTGTTCCAGACGCCCGCGCCGGTGCGGAACGCCGCCTGCGGAACAGAGGTGAGCGTGCCGCTCGCAACCGACGTGCCGAAGCGCAGCAGGCTCCATGCGCCGGTCGGATCGACCCGCAGCTCGGCAGCGGAGACGTTCTGTCCGTTGGCCGTGCCGCCCTGCTCGCGTGCGCCGATGGTGGCATACGCGGACGAGGTGGTCTCGAAGAGGACGTCTGCCGAGACCGTGTAGTTGGCCCAGCGGGCGTCGCCGATCGTGGTCTTGGGATCTCCGCTGTTCCAGGCGCCGCCCGCCATGCCGGGCCCGACCTGCTGGCGCAGCACGCGGCCGTGCGCGGCGTCATCGGTGATCACGGATTCAAACGCGCCGTTGGTGTCATTGGTGTAGCGGGGGATCGCACCTCCTCGCACCGATGCGGTGGCGGGCGTTCCTGCCGGCGGCGCGCTCGCGCCGCGCGCGTCGAGGAACGAGACGCCGGAGTCGACGAGCTGACCGGTAGCCGGGTCGTAGCCGGAGATGTTCGGCAGGCTCGCGTAGTCGAAGTCGTCGGCGTAGAGGTACTCGTCGTCGGCGACACCGTTCACAGCACCGGTCGCGTCCGTGTCGAGCACGTCACGACCGCCGTCCGCCGCCGTGTACTCGGCTGACGTGGGCAGGGTGTTGCCGAAACCCTCGCGCGGGGTGAGCGTGCCATCGGCACCGGCCGTCGCGTGGTCGAGGGTCGTGAGCGTGACGGTGGACCAGGGCTTCACGGTGACGGTGTACGCGCCGGCGTTCGGGGTGAGTTCGGCGACGGGACGGACGTAGTTCGCGTCGTAGCTCTGACCGGCGTCGGCCGCACGGGTCTCCCAGACCTCCGCCGTGGCATCCGCGCCCAGCTTCAGGTCCTCTGCGACGACCCGGTACGTCTTCGTGAAGCTGCTGTCGTTCACGATGACGGTCGAGAAGTCGGAGGCGTCGGGTGCGGCGAGCGTTGTGTACGAGTTGCCACCGGCGCGGGCGCCGCTGGGCGGGTTGCCCGTTCCCAGCGTGCTGCCGGAGGCCTGCGGGATCGCCCGCCAGATGCCCGCGGTGTTGTCCGCGTTCTCCCACCCGAGGGTCGCGAACTGCGTGAACTGCGCCAGCACCGCCAGCCCGCCGTCGTAATACGTCCAGCCGGACCAGGGGTCGCGGGCGCTGACCAGCTCCTTCGAGGAGTACTGGAAGCCGTCGTAGAACGATCCGATCGCGGGCTGGAAGATGTTCATCGTGCGTCGCGAGGCGGCGAAGCCGGTGGTGATCCAGTTGCCCATCTCCAGGGCGCTGTTCGTGCCGCCGAAGGAGGTGCCGAAGCCGCCCTGCTCGTCGCTGGCGTTGTTGTTCGGGCGATCGGCGGAATTGGAGAACGTCGACTGACCCTCCGAGTTCCACACCTCCTGGTCGAACTGCTCCGCGAACTTCTTCAGGTTGCCGGAGCCGTCATCGGCGCTGGAGTAGTGGAAGCCGACGACATCGACGGCGTCCCGCAGCGACGGATCACTGCCGGTGAGCGCGTTGCCGAACGACGTGGGCGGGGTTCCGACCGTGTCGGCTGCTACCGTGCGGATCGCACGGTAGAGCTCGCCCTCCTCGGCGGAGGCGAAGCCGTTGTTCGGGTCGGCGGCGGTGGCGCCTTCGTAGCCCTTCGCGTCGGTGCGCAGCCACGACGAGAAGTCCTTGTAGAGCTGGATCTCCGGGTTGGACGTCTCGTTCGCGTCGGGATTGATGGAGTCCACCATCACGCCGTACTCGCGGTACGCGGCGAGCACGGTGTTCTTGAACCATACGTACTGGTCCTGGTGCGAGACCACCCAGGCGGGGCGGTTCCAGCGCAGGATGCTGACGTGCACGTCACCGTGGGCGACCAACTGCGCGTCGGCGGCCAGCTGGAAGCCCGGCTCACGCTGGACGTTGGGATACTCGTCCCGGCTCCGCATGGTCGCCGGGTTCGGACCGGTGGAGGTGTTGCGGTCGTTTCCCATCTCGATCTTCACGGTGTTCATCAGCGGGTGATCGCCACCGAACAGGGTCTCGATGAGCTCCCAGTACTTGTCCGGGTGCTGTGCCTTGTAATCCAGCAGCAGAGCGCTGGTGGAGTTGGCGCTCAGCACGCCGAAGCCCTTGAAGGTGAGACCGTTGACGTTCTTCGCGGCCGCAGCGACATCGGCACCGGTGACGGTCACCGTGACGGTGTCCGCCGGAGCCGCCAGCGCACTCGTGGGCACCAGCAGTGGCGCCGCGATCAGCGCGGCGCTCGCGGCGGCGATCCAGGATCGTCGTGGCCGGGCTCGACCCTCGCGACCTCGTCGATCGTTCTGCGGACGGGGCATCCTCGCCTCCGACATGGGCACTCTCCCTTACGGTGCTCGCGCATGAAGGGCACGGCTGCGTGCCCTTCGTTGATCCTGGCCGGTGTCATGGTCGAGTTCCAATCAAACGTTCAGAAACGTTCATGCTTGATCGAATACATTCACGTCGCTACGCTGACGAGACCATGCCGCCCGCCTCAGACAGTCCCGCCTTCGGTCTCTCGCGACGCGAGCGCATCCTGGACGAGCTGCGTCGCATCGGATCGGTGCGGGTCGCGGACCTTGCCGCGCAGTTCGGGGTCTCCGACCTCACCATCCGTCGCGACATCGGCCATCTCGCCGATCGCGGTCTGCTCACGCGCGTGCACGGCGGCGCGACTCTGCGCAGCAGCCTGGACACCACTGTGCCTGCCGCCGCCTCGGGCATCCGGTTTCGCGTGGGGATGGTGGTCCCGTCGCTCAGCTACTACTGGCCGCATGTGATCATCGGGGCTCGGGCGGCGGCCACCGAACTCGGTGTTCAACTCGTGCTGCGCGGAGCGAGCTACGCGGTGGCGGACCAGCGACGACAGATCGACGCGCTCGCCGCCGCGGGGGACGTGCACGGGCTGATCGTCGCGCCGGAGACGAGCGGTCCCGACGGACGGGCGCTGCTGTATCGCCTGGAGACCCTCGCGACGCCGGTGGTGCTGGTGGAGCGGCGCGCTCCCACCGCCCTCGCGCTGCCGAGCCTGGAGTGCATCACCACGGATCATGTCTTCGGCGGCGCGCTCGCGGCCGATCACCTCGCCGCCCGCGGCCATCGGCGCGTCGGGATCATCACCTCGTCCGGGTCTCCCACGTCGCTGCCGCTCCGGCACGGCTGGAATCGCGCGGTCGCCGACCTCGGGCTGGAATGCGTCGTCGATGTGGACGCCGCGCTCGATGATCCGTCCAGCACCTCGCGGGAGTCGGCGATCGTCTCGATCCTGAACCAGTGCCGTGCGACGGGAACCACCGCGCTGCTCATCCACAACGATCCGCAGGCGGTGATGCTGGAGCAGTACGCGATCGATCACGGCTGGTCGATCCCGGGTGATCTGGCGATCATCGCCTACGACGATGAGGTGGCCTCCAGCGGCACCCCGCCGATCACCGCACTCAGCCCGCCCAAGCAGCACATCGGTCGCCTCGCGGTGGAGATGATGCTCGAGCGTCTCGCCGGAGGCCCCGACCTCCCGGTGCGCCGCACGTCCGTACTCCCCGTCCTCCATCCCCGCGAGTCCACCGCCGCACCCTGACGCGAATCCCGTGTCCCGCATCCCATGACCCGCGAGACTTCCGTCTGTGGGCGACAATCGCCGCGTTGCGCGGATTCTCGCCCACAGACGGAAGTTTCGCGGGAGATGGTGTGACGTGAGGGGGCCTGCGGGAGGGGCGGGGGAAATGTGACGCGGGACGGCGGTGTGTGACGGCGCATTGCGGAACGTGAACCGCAGTGACGCGAACATGCATCCCGATGGCGCAGGGGTTTCTAACGTGGGGGAACGATCGGACTGACCGATCCGTTCTGAAGGAGAATCCATGCCCCGTCATGCAGTACGAGCCACAGCCGCCGCTCTCGCCGCCGTGACCGCCCTCATGATGGCGGGCTGCTCGTCGCAGGGATCGTCCGGTGGCGCGTCCGCGTCCGCGTCGGCAGATGCCGGCGAGCCGGTCCAGGGCGGCACCCTCACGTACCTCGAGTACCAGCCGTACACGAACCTCTACCCGCCGCAGGCCGGCTTCTACCCGAACGGTGCGCTGGTGGGCAACATCACCGACCGCCTCACCTGGCAGGATCCGGAGACGCTGGAGATCGAGCCGTGGATCGCCACGGACTGGACGGTGAACGCAGACGCGACCGAGTACACGTTCAACCTGCGTCCCGGTGTCACCTTCTCCGACGGCACGCCGTTGGATGCTGCGGTGGTCGCGAAGAACTTCAACGTGTTCGGCAAGGGCGACTCCACCAAGGGGCTCACCATCTCCGAGGCCGTCAACAACTACGAATCCAGCGAGGTGGTCGACGCCGACACGGTGACCTTCCACTTCAGCGCCCCGTCGCCGGGATTCCTGCAGGCGACGTCCACGATCACCTCGGGACTGCTGTCCTCCACCACCCTCGACCGCAAGCTCGAGGACTTCGGTGCGGGCAACGCGGCCGACATCATCGGCTCGGGTCCGTTCGTGATCGAGTCCGAGAAGATCGGCACCGAGGTGCACCTCGTGGCTCGCGACGACTACGACTGGTCGCCCGCTGAGAACGAGCACCAGGGTCGCCCGTACCTCGACGACATCAAGCTCCTCATCACGCCGGAGGACAGCGTGCGCATCGGCTCGCTGCTGTCGGGACAGGCCGACTACGTGCGCTACGTGCAGGCCTTCGACGAGCCGCGCGTGGAGTCGGCCGGCTTCCAGGTGTTCGCTCCGCAGACCCGCGGCGTGAACAACTCGCTGAGCCTGCGCTTCACGAACCCGCTGCTCAGCGACATCAAGGTGCGTCAGGCTCTCGTCGCCGGTGTCAACGCGCAGGAGGTCGTCGACACGATCTTCACGAAGAACTACCCGGTGGCCACATCTGTCCTCAGCTCCTCGGCGCTGGGCTACAAGGATGAGTCCTCGTTCTACACCTACGACCCCGACAAGGCGAAGAAGCTGCTGGACGAGGCCGGCTGGACGGTCGGCTCGGACGGCATTCGCACCAAGGATGGTCAGCGCCTCGAGCTGCCGGTCTATGAGGCGAAGCCGCAGCCGCTGTCGAAGCAGACGCTCGAGCTGGTCTCCCAGCAGCTGAAGGCGATCGGCGTGGACCTGCAAGTGAAGTCCGCCGATGCGGGCAGCTACGCGGAGGACATCCTCGACCCGCTGAAGACCCCGCTCTACCACTCGATGGTCGGTCGCGCTGATCTCGACGTGATCAAGAGCCAGTTCTCCTCGAAGAACCGCAACGTGCTCCGCTCCGACGACCAGCACCTCGACGATCTGCTGACCGCCGTGGCCTCCGAGCCGGACGCCACCAAGCGCATCGCCGCCTCACAGGCCGTGCAGGACTACATCGCCGAGCAGGCGTACGTCATCCCGCTGTTCGAGGAGCCGCAGGTCTACGGTGCCGCCACCTACGTCCACGGCATCGAGTTCGAATCCGTCGCCCGTCCCGTCTTCGCGGACGTCTGGCTCGAGAAGCGGTGATTCGGATGCCGTTTCTCGCACGACGTGCGGCACAGGGGGTGATCGTCCTCCTCGTCGCCTTCACCGCCACCTTCATCCTCCTGCAGCTGCTGCCCGGAGATGCAGTGCTGATCAAGTTCCAGAATCCGGAGCTGGGTCTGTCGGCGGAGCAGATCGCCTCGATCCGCGCGAGCTACGGCGCCGATCTCCCGTGGTGGCAGCAGTACCTGCACACCCTCGCCGGATACCTGGTGGGCGACTTCGGATACTCCACGCAGTACGGCACCGCGGTGCTGACCCTGATCGGTGAGGCGCTGCCGGCAACGGCGGCCCTCGCCGGTCTCGGCTTCGCCCTGGCCATCATTCTGGCCGTCGCGATCGCGGCCCTCGCCACGCTCGCCCCCTTCGGCTGGCTGCGACGGGCCGTGCACGCGTTGCCGCCGATCCTGGTCTCCGTTCCGGTGTTCTGGCTCGGGATCATCCTGATCCAGGTGTTCTCCTTCGGGCTCGGCTGGGTGCCGGTGGTCGGAGCCGATCCCGCCGTCGGTCTCATCCTTCCGGTCCTGACCCTCGCCGTCCCGATCGCTGCACCGCTCGCCCAGACGCTGCTGCGCTCGATCGACGATGTGCTCCCGGCTCCGTTCGTCACGGTGGTGCGCGCCAAGGGCGCTTCCAACTCCTGGGTGCTGGTGCGGTCGGTGGCGCGCAATGCGCTGCTGCCGACCCTGACCATCGCGGGTGTGCTCCTCGGCGAACTGATCGGCGGAGCGGTGGTGACCGAGACCGTATTTGGCCGCACTGGCATCGGCCGCCTCACCGAGCAGGCCGTCGCGAGCCAGGACATCCCCGTCCTGCAGGGCGTCGTGGTGTTGTCGGCGCTCATCTTCGTCATCGTGAGCCTTGTCGTGGACCTGATCGCGACGCTCATCGATCCGCGCCTGCGCAGCACCCGTCGTGCGCGCTCCGCACCGGCCGCGCCCCGAGAGACGGTGACGGCATGAGCGCTGGAATCACCGATCCCCTCACTGACACGGTGATCGATGTGTCCGCTCCCGCGGCGGCCCCCGTGGCTGTGGCGGCCGCGTCGGAGCCGACCCGCGCCCGTCGCCGGCGCCGTCTGCCCGCGCCGGGACTGATCGTCGCGATCGCCGTGCTCGCCCTGGCGGTGGCGTGGGTCATCCTCCCGTCGGTCTTCGCCCCGGCGGATCCGCTCACCGGTGTCCCGGCAGACAAGCTGCAGGGACCGAGCCTCGCGCACCTGTTCGGGACCGATCAGCTCGGTCGCGATGTCCTCACCCGCGTCGTCCATGGCGCGGTCCACTCGCTCACCGGAGCGCTGGTGGCGGTGCTCGTCGGTCTCATCGTGGGCACCATCCTCGGTGTGGTCTCCGGCTCCATCGGCGGCATCGTGGATGACATCCTGATGCGCATCGTGGACGTGCTGTTGGCCATCCCCGGTCTGCTGCTCTCGCTTTCCGTGATCATCCTCCTGGGCTTCGGAACCGTGAACGCCGCCATCGCGGTGGGTATCGGATCCATCGCCTCCTTCGCCCGTCTCAGCAGGTCCGAGGTGGTGCGCGTGCGCCGCTCGGACTACGTCGAGGCGGCGTTCGGCTCCGGCGGACGATTCCTCACGGTGCTCCGGCGTCACGTGCTGCCCAACTCCCTCACGGCCGTGCTGGGCCTGGCGGCACTGCAGTTCGGCACCGCGATCCTCGCGATCTCCACCCTCGGCTTCCTCGGCTATGGCGCGCCGCCGCCCACGCCGGAATGGGGCCTGCTGATCGCGGAGGGGCGCAACTACGTGGCCACCGCGTGGTGGCTGACCGTGTTCCCCGGTCTGGTGGTGCTCGCCGTGGTGCTGAGCGCCAACCGACTCAGCCAGGCCATCTCGAGGAGGACCCGATGACCGCTCTCGACGTCACCGGCCTGCGCATCTCATACGACACGCGTCGCGGTCGTCAGGAGGTGGTGCACGGCATCGATCTCACCATCGACGAAGGCGAGGTGCTCGCCCTCGTCGGAGAGTCCGGATCGGGCAAGTCGACCACGGCGCATGCGGTGCTGGGACTCCTCCCGGAGGGCGGACGCATCGAGGGCGGCACGATCCGCGTCGGCGACACCGACGTGTCGGGCTGGTCCGACGCGCGCCTCCGCGCCATCCGCGGCGCGCGGATCGGTCTCGTGCCGCAGGATCCGGTGTCCTCGCTGGACCCGGTGCGTCGCATCGGCGTGCAGGTGGGCGAGATCCTGCGCCTGCACGGCGAGCGCGACCCGAAGGCGATCCGGCATCGGGTGATCGATCTGCTGGAGCGCGTGGGGCTGGATGACCCGCAGCTGCGCGCATCCCAGTACCCGCACGAGCTCTCCGGCGGCATGCGCCAGCGCGTGCTGATCGCCACCGCCATCGCGCTGAAGCCGCGACTGATCATCGCCGACGAGCCCACCAGTGCGCTCGACGCCACCGTGTCGCGACACATCCTCGACCTGCTCGACGAGCTGCGCGAGGAAGACGGCACCGCCCTGCTGCTCGTGACTCACGACCTCGGGGTCGCAGCGGACCGTGCGGACCGGATCACCGTGCTCCGTGACGGAGCGGTGGTGGAGTCGGGTCGCGCCGACGACATCCTCGCTGCCCCGAGCGACCGATACACGCGTCAGCTGCTGGCCGACGCGCCCGCGTTCCAGACGGTCGAGCCACGGACGCCGCCCGCCCCGCTGTACCTGCGGGATCCGGATGCGGCGGGTGCGGAGGATCCGTTCGCGATCGTGGCCGAAGGCATCGTGAAGCGATTCGCCGCTCGCGGTCGCGAGCCGTTCCTCGCTGTTGACGATGTGTCGTTCCGCGTGCGGCGCGGCACCACACACGCCATCGTGGGGGAGTCCGGATCGGGAAAGACCACCACGGCGCGCATCGTGACCCGCTTCCTCGATGCGGACGCCGGCAGCGTCACCATCGACGGCAGGGATGTGCTGGCCCTGCGCGGACGCGGACTCCGTGAGCTGCGCCGCGACGTCCAGTTGGTGTATCAGAACCCGTTCTCCTCGCTCGACCCGCGCCAGAGCATCGGCTCGATCATCGCGGAGCCGCTCGTGAACTTCCGCATCGGCACCCGGGTCGAGCGTCGCGATCGGGTGGCGGAGTTGCTGGAGCGCGTGGCGCTTCCGGCGGATGCGGCCGAGCGATCCGCGCGCGAGCTGTCGGGTGGTCAACGACAGCGTGTCGCGATCGCCCGAGCGCTGGCCGCCGGTCCGCGGGTCGTCGTACTGGATGAGGCGGTCTCCGCTCTCGACGTCACGGTGCAGGCGCGGATCCTCGAGCTGCTGGATTCGCTGCAGCAGGAGCTCGGTCTCACCTATCTGTTCATCTCCCATGACCTCGCGGTCGTGCGTCGCCTCAGCCACACCGTCTCGGTGATGCGCCAGGGTCGCGTCGTCGAAGCCGGCGACACCCGCGAGATCTTCGAACGCCCCACGCACGAGTACACGCGCGAGCTGCTCGCGGCCGTCCCAGGACGCCCCTCCCACACTGTCTCCCCCGCACGAAAGGAGTTGGTCCCGTGACCAACACCCCGCCCACGCTGGCCTTCTTCACCCGTCTGCTCGACGAGGTGCCCGCCGCCCAGCGCTACGACAACGCCATCGAGCAGATCCGCCATGCCGAGCGCTTCGGCATCGGTCGTGCCTGGGTCGCCCAGCACCACTTCCGCTACGGCGAGGGCGGGCTTCCGTCGCCGCTGGTGTTCCTCGCTCACGTCGCCGCGCTCACCACCGAGATCCGCCTCGCCACGGGCATCATCACGCTTCCGCTGGAGGACGCGGTGCGCGTGGCCGAGGACGCCGTGGTGGCCGATCTCCTCTCCGGCGGGCGTATCGACCTCGGCCTCGGCTCGGGTGGCACGCCCTCGTCCTTCATCCCGTTCGGCCAGGATCCGAAGGAGAAGGCGCAGGTCTACGACGAGAAGCTCGCCGCTCTGCAGAACGCGCTGCGTGGCGGCGACGTCGGTGCCGGGAACACGCTGAACCCGGAGCCGGGAACGCTCGCTGATCGGATCTGGCAGGCGACGTTCTCCACCTTCGGCGGAACGCGCGCCGGCGTCCCGGGCGACGGGCTGCTGCTCTCCCGCACGCAGCCGCGCCCGGCTGACGCTCCCGCGACTTCGCTCGCCGAAGTGCAGAACCCCATCATCGACGCGTACCTGGAAGCGCTGCCCTCGGGTGTCGCGCCGCGCATCACCGCGTCGCGCACCGTCTTCGTCGCCGACTCTCGCGCCGAGGCGCTGCGGTGGGCGGAGCAGGGGCTGCGCAAGGGAGCCGAGGGGCTCCGCCGCAGCGGTCAGGTGATCCCTGACGGGTCACTCGAAGACCTCATCCGCCACACCGACACCCACCTCGGCACGCCCGAGGAGGTCGCGGAATCGCTTGCCGCCGACGCCACGTTGGGACGCGCGACCGAGGTCGCCTTCCAGGTGCACTCGGTGGATGCTCCGCACGAGCAGGTGCTGCGCTCCATCGAGCTGTTCGCGTCCGAGGTGGCTCCGGCCCTCGGCTGGGGCACCCGCGTGGATGCGGAGGTGACGGCATGACCGAGGTGACCGTGACCGATGTCGTCGACGAACTCACCGGTGTCGAGCCGGACGAGCGGACCACCGCGCTGCGGGATCGTCGGCCGGTGACCCGTGAGCAGCTGCAGGCGAGTTTTGACGCGCTGTTCGCGCCGCTGTCCGACGAGCATTTCGCGATCACCGATCGTGAGCTGGTCGCGGCGTTCGCCACGCGCCTCACCGCGGACGACGTTTCCGCGGCGTTCTACGCTGACCGCGCGCGTTCGGCGGATCCGGTTGCGGCGGACATCGTGCTGGCCGAGGCGTCGCAAGCAGCCACCACGGGTCCGTTCGGCGTGTATCGCGAGGCGGGACTCCAGAACGAGAACACGGACGGTGTGCGCTACGCGCCGTCGGAGGAAGCCGTGACGGCGCTGGGTTCGCGACTGGCGGCGGCGTTGGCGCACACCCATCTGCTGGTCTACCGTCCGCGAGAGGCCGACGACGCCGCGATTCAGGCTCTTCTGGATGCCGGATGGGACGCGGACGGGATCATTACCCTGTCCCAGCTGGTCTCGTTCCTGGCGTTCCAGCAGCGCGTGGCCGCGGGCCTGCGTGCCCTCGCACTGGCCGGACCCGCTTCATCCGACTCGACGGAGGCTTCCGCATGACCGGCACCACCCTCACCCACGAGGCCGAGCACCCGCACGCCTTCACCCGCGCCGAGGTGGGCTGGCTGCCCTGGCTGCCCGCCGTCGCCGAGGAAGAGCTCACTGAGCGCCACTACGACGGGCTGGTCGATCGGGGTCGTGCCTCGAGCGACTACTTCCGCCTGCTGGCACGCGATCCGGAGATCCTCCGCGCTCGCACGCTGGTGGACAAGGACATCTTCTACAACACCGTCGATGGCCTTCCTCGTGGGGATCGCGAACTCGCCGCCGCCGCAGTGTCGCGCGTGAACGGCTGCGTCTTCTGCGCCTCCGTGCACGCCCGTTTCGGCGCTCACCACGCGAAGCGTCCCGACGACATCGACCTGCTGCTGGCCGAGGGGACGAGCGCGGATCTCGGCGAGCGGTGGAACGCGATCGTCGCGGCGTCCGAGGCTCTGACGGTGACTCCGGTCGCCTTCGGTCCCGCGCACGTGCAGCGTCTGCGTGCCGCCGGCCTCGACGATGACGAGATCACCGACGTCATCCACGGCGCCGCCTTCTTCAACTGGGCCAATCGCCTGATGCTCTCGATCGGCCGCCCCGTCGCCCCCACCGCCTAGCCATCTCCCGGACCCAGTCCCGCCTCATTTTTCGTCGGTCCCTGGCCTCGCCCGGTCTCAAGAACTGTGCCGGCACCGCCGACCGGCGACAGGTTCTGAGACCACGCCTGTCTCCACTCTCGGAAAGTGATCTCGAGACGGCGGCGTCGTACAGGAATTGAGACCACCGACCGGCGGTGCGCCCCGGCGGTGCGGCGATGGTGCGCCACGGCGGTGCGGCACGGCGGTGCGGCACGGCGGTGCGGCGGCGGTGCGGCGGCGGTGCGACGGCCGAACGGCGTTGGCTGAACGGCGATGGACGGCGTTGGGCGGCGTTGGCGGAACGGGGGCCGAACGACGATGGACGGCGATGGCGGAACGGCGGCCGAACGACGGCAGAACGGTGATGGCGGAACGGGGGCCGTACGGCGACGGCGGAACGACGGCGGAACGACGGCCGAACGGCGCTGGCGGAACGGCGATGGCGGAACGATGGCCGACAACGGGTGGCTCGGATCACACCGGGGTGGGCTCGGCCTCGGCCGGTCTCGGCAACTGCGCCAGCACCACCCCCGACGTTGCATCCGCCTCATCCTTCGTCAGTCTCGGTTCGGTTGGTCTCAACAACTGCGCCGGCACCGCCCACCGGCGATAGATTCTGAGACCACGCCCCTCACTGCTCTCAGAAAATGATCTGGAGATGGCGGTGTTGTGCCGAAATTGAGACCACCGGGCGTCGGCGCACCAGCCGGCGGCGGACGTCGGGGGCGCGCCTCGGCGGCGGACAGCGGCAGGGCCGAACGACGGCCAACAACCGGTGGGTTCAGATCACACCGGTGCGGCCTCAGCTGGTCTCAACAACTGCAACTGCACCGCCTCCGTCTGATCTTCCGTCGGGCCTCGGCGTCGATTGCTCTCAACAACTGCGCCGGCACCTGCCCTCACCGTCGCCTCGGTCTGATCTTTTGTCGGGCCCCTGGCGTCGGCTGGTCTCAACAACTGCAGCTGCACCGCCCAGCACAGTCACCTCCGTCTGATCTTTCGCCGGGCTTCGGCGTCGATTGCTCTCAACAACTGCGCCGGCACCGCCCACCGGCGACAGATTCTGAGACCACGCCCGTCTCCGCTCTCAAAACGTGACCTCGAGGCCGCAGTGGTGCGCAGAAGTTGAGACCACCGACGGAAGTGCCGCGGTGAGCCGACGGCGTCAGATGGCGTGAATGGTGGGGGAGGGGGACGGCGGGACCGCGGCGGAGGGCGCCGACGGGTGCAGTTCGTCGTGCAGGCGCGCCATGCGTGAATCCAACTCGTCGGCGGTGTCGGCGGCATCCTTCAGATCCGCCAGCAGGCCATCGGGCACCTGACCGTCGTACTTGTAGTAGATCTTGTGCTCGAGGCTCGCCCAGAAGTCCATCGCGATGGTGCGGAACTGCACCTCGACGGGAACCGCCAGCGGACCCGTCGAGAGGAACACCGGCACCTCGACGATGACGTGCAAGCTCTTGTACCCGTTCGGCTTGGGGTTTCGGATGTAGTCCTTCACCTCGCGCACCGAGATGTCGGCCTGCGCGGTGAGGAGATCGAACAGGCGGTAGGCGTCGCGCACGAAGCTCGTCGTGATACGGATACCGGCGACGTCGGTGATCTGCTCGCGCACCACGTCGAAGTCGAGGCCCAGTCCGCGGCGGCGCATCTTGTCGGCCAGGCTGTCCAGCGACTTCACCCGACTGGAGATGTGCTCGATCGGGTTGTAGTCGTGCATGAGCTGGAACTCGTCGCGAAGGATCGTGAGCTTCGTCTCGATCTCGCGCAGCCCGAACTCGTACTGCACCATGAACTCAGCGAACCGGTCGCGCAGGTCTCGCAGCTCCTCAGGCGAGTAGACAACGCTGCCATCCACACCGAGGAAGCCCTGATCCGGGGAGAACCGCGTGGCGCTGCGAATGTCATTGGGTCGTGCACCGAGGGATCGTCCGCCGCCGAAGATGGGGTCGGGCAGGTCGTTGCTCATGATCGCGACGCTACCGAGCGCGGTTTCGAACTGACTGAGAGCCGCCCGGACTCAGCGCGAGCGCAGCCGACGAATCAGCGCGGCGATCGCGCGCCACCCCACGAGGGTGACACCGAGAACAATGGTCGCGACGATGATGAACGGCAGTGCCGTGCCCTGACCGGACACGAATCTCAGCAGCATGCCGCCGACCACGGTGATCACCCACACCGGCACCCCCGTGCGACCGATCTCGAACGGTCCTCGCCAGGCCAGGGTCGCGACCCAGCCGACGCCCAACGCCGCCAGGAACGGCCACGCCGTCGTCAGCAGGCCGAGTCCGAACGCGGATTCGTCATGGCTGGCGCGTCCGATGGCGGCGAACACGAGCACCAGGACGACATCGAGTGCGGCGGCAAGGACGATTGCGCCGCTGCGCGGGCGGGAGGGGGTGGTCACCCTTCCATTGTCGCCCCGCGAACGCGCGCAGAACGCCCCGGATCCCTTCAGGTCCGCCTGGCACGATGGGAGCGGAGGAGGATCCCGATCCATGTCCGATACACGCTTCCTGGGAGGCGCCACTCTTCGTGCGCGCCGGAACCGGCGTCTGGCGTCCGTTCACGATGTCGCCGAGGTCACTCCCGGGTGGCGAGTCACCCCGGTGGGCAACGGACCCCGTAACACCACGTTCGAGAACTGGATCGGTCGGCGTCTGCGCTACACCGGTCTCACGGGGGGTGGCATCGCCTACACGCGCGACGCGGCCGACGTGAACGACGAGTACGGACACCTGCTCCAGCTCGGCATCCTGCACAGCGGGCGCGTCACTGTCACGCGTGAGGGGCGCACCCTGATCGGTGAGGCCGGTACCGTGGTCGTCCTGCGCGTGGACACACCGTACGAGACCATCACCGACGCTGGTTCCGCGCTCACGCTGCTGTACGTGCCGATCGACCAGGTGGAGGCGCGCGGAATCGACACGCGCCGCATGAACGGACAGCTCTGGCAGGCAGGACCGATCGAGGCCGCCATCACCGAGATGGCACCCCGAGCGCTGGATCTCAACGAGCAGGACGGATTGATCCTCGAGGGCGGACTGTTCGAGCTGGTGATCGGCCTGCTCGCCGCGCACGACGACGCAGCCGGGGAGGATGTCGCCGCTCAGACCCGCAATCGTGTGCTGGCGATCATCGAAGAGTCGTACACACAGACGGATCTGGACGCCGCCACCATCGCTCGACGGCTCGGCGTCAGTCGTCGCTACCTCTACACGCTCTTCGAGGGTCGCGACGCTTCGGTAGCAGCCCTCATCCGCAATCGCCGGGTCACGCACGCCGAGAAGCTGCTCATCGACGACACGGATCTCTCGCTGCGCCGGGTGGCTCAGCTGTCGGGACTCGGGTCTGAGGACCGACTGCTGCGCACGTTCAAGACGGTGCTGGGGGTGTCGCCGTCGGCGTACCGACGCCAGGCTCACATCGACGGCGGCGAAGCGATCCTCGCGCGAGAAGTGCGCTGATCCGCGACTCCCGCTAACCTGGAGCTTCTTTGTCATGAGCAGGGAAGGGGGACACCCATGTCCACCACCGCAGATGCACTGTGGATGACACAGGCAGCTCTGGACCGACTCCAGAGCGAACTCGCCGAGCTCACCGCCGCCGGCGCGGAGCAGGATGACGTGACTCGCGCTCGCGTGCTGGAGCTGCGCGAGATGATCCGTCGCGCCGAAGTCAGCTCCAAGCCGGACGACGGTGTTGTCGAAGCCGGCATGCTGGTGACCGTCCGATTCGATTCCGACGCTTCCGAGGAGACCTTCCTCCTGGGCAGCCGGGAGCTCGTCGGTGCCGCCGACCTCGAGGTCGATGTGTACTCGCCCACCTCGCCGCTCGGCGTCGCGCTGACTGGCAAGGTCGTCGGCGACAGCGTGGAGTACGAGACCCCCAGCGGCGCACGCATCGGCGTGAATGTCGTGGCGGCGGTTCCGTTCAACTGAGCGTTCGACGTCGGGCTCGCCCTCTCGCGAGGGTGGGTCTGACGTCGTTTTCGTTCCCGCGACGCCGGTCCGATCGCCCAGATCCACGCGAACACGGGCGCGGAAAACGGGATGTATGCTCGGAGGACCGCGGCCTCATCGACGACGCCAGAATCCGGTGGGGCCGCTTCACGGCTGATCCCGTCACGTCGTCTCACCGGAACTCCTCTGGACCGAGTGATCCCCGGACAGTCGTCCTCTGATGCCGCGTGTACGCCGCGCGCGTCCACACCGATCGCGTGCGGCGGGATCGACTCCCTCGCGGCCGCGCGTGACGCGCCCGCCCACTGAACGGAATATTGATGACCGTACTGGATGACCGCCTCGTCTCCGTCTACGACGATGTGCTGGCCCGCAACCCCGGAGAGGCCGAGTTCCACCAGGCGGTTCGCGAGGTCTTCGAGAGCCTGACGCCCGTCGTCGCCAAGCACCCGGAGTACCTGGACTCGGCCGTCATCCAGCGGCTGTGCGAGCCGGAGCGACAGATCATCTTCCGTGTGCCGTGGACCGACGACAAGGGTCAGGTGCAGCTCAACCGCGGCTTCCGCGTCGAGTTCAACTCGGCTCTCGGCCCGTTCAAGGGCGGCCTGCGCTTCCACCCGTCGGTGTACCTCGGCATCGTGAAGTTCCTCGGCTTCGAGCAGATCTTCAAGAACGCGCTGACGGGACTTCCGATCGGCGGCGGCAAGGGCGGGTCGGACTTCGACCCCAAGGGCCGTTCCGACGCCGAGGTCATGCGCTTCTGCCAGTCCTTCATGACGGAGCTCTACCGTCACCTCGGTGAATACACCGACGTTCCCGCCGGAGACATCGGCGTCGGCGGTCGCGAGATCGGCTACCTGTTCGGTCAGTACAAGCGCATCACCAACCGCTACGAGTCGGGTGTTCTCACCGGCAAGGGCATCGGCTGGGGCGGCTCGCTGGTGCGTACCGAGGCCACCGGCTATGGCACGGTCTACTTCGTCGACGAGATGCTGAAGGCCACCGGCGACAGCTTCGAGGGCAAGAAGGTGGTCGTCTCCGGTTCCGGCAACGTGGCCATCTACGCCGTCGAGAAGGTGCACCAGCTGGGCGGCACGGTCGTGGCGATGAGCGACTCGTCCGGCTACATCGTGGACGAGAAGGGCATCGATCTCGACCTGATCAAGGACATCAAGGAGGTGCGTCGCGGACGCATCGCCGATTACGCCAGCGAGCGCGGTGCCACGTTCGTGCAGGATGGCTCGATCTGGGACGTGCCGTGCGACATCGCGCTGCCGTGTGCCACCCAGAACGAGCTGGACGAGAAGGCCGCCATCACGCTGGTGAAGAACGGCTGCATCATCGTGGCCGAAGGCGCGAACATGCCCTCCACTCCGGAGGCCATCCGCGTGTTCGTCGAGGCCTCGTCCCTGCGCTTCGCTCCGGGCAAGGCCGTCAACGCCGGTGGCGTTGCGACGTCCGCGCTGGAGATGCAGCAGAATGCATCGCGCGACTCCTGGTCGTTCGAGTACACCGACCAGCGCCTCGCGAGCATCATGCGCGACATCCACGACTCCTGCCTCACGACCGCCGACGAGTTCGGCGCGCCGGGAAGCTACACCTCGGGTGCGAACATCGCCGGATTCATCCGCGTGGCCAACGCCATGCAGGCGATGGGCGTCATCTGATCTGATCCGATCGACGGGCGCGGACCACGTGGTTCGCGCCCGTCGTCGTTTCCGTCGACCCTGTTGCCAGGCCCGCTCCCGCGGGGCATGATGTGGCCATGTTGGAGGCACACCAGACACCGCGGGCCGAGCCCGCGTATCAGCTCGCGTACCCGCGCTATCGGGTCGACTTCTGGCGCATGGGCGAAGACGCCTGGGAGCAGGAGGCGTGGTATCTCACCGGCGTCGATTCCGTGCTGGAGGCTCTGGCCTGGGTGCACGCGCATTCCCACGGACGCCGGTTCGAACTCTTCGTGGAGGCCGACGATCACTCCGGCGAATCCGGCCCGCGCACGGCGCCGCTGGTGCGGTTGGCGGGTTCGGATCCCAACGAGCCCACCGCCGTCACGGGTGCGCTCCGGGTCATCCGTCGGCGGTGAGCGGCCCGGTTTCGCGAGCGCACGTCGTCTCGCTCGCTCAGACCACCGGTCCCTGCCTCGTGCTCCGCTCGCGGCACGGAACCACATAGCGTCGCCTGAACCTTCCCATGGCCCGCGCATAGCATCGTCGGATGTGCTGGACGTGTCGCGTCGGCGGCGAACAGGAGATGACATGAACGAGCAGCACGCGGGCACGGATCCGCAGTGGATCGACGAGCACGGCAACGAGATCGACGAGGACCACCGCGGTCTCGTCTACGACATCCGCACCTTGATCGATCGTCGGGTTGCGCTGGGCATCTTCGGCACCGTGGGACTGGGGACGCTGCTGGCGGCGTGCGCTCCCGCCGCCTCGGGGGCGCCGCCGACCGCAGCG
This sequence comes from Microbacterium sp. ZW T5_56, assembly GCF_044987425.1. Taxonomy (NCBI): domain Bacteria; kingdom Bacillati; phylum Actinomycetota; class Actinomycetes; order Micrococcales; family Microbacteriaceae; genus Microbacterium; species Microbacterium sp. ZW T5_56. The sequence continues at coordinate 26,431 of NZ_JBJDRI010000039.1, forward strand.
GCTACGGCATCGGCATCGGCAACCCCCGCGCCCACCGCCACTCCCATGGCGACGCCCACCGCAACCGTCGCCGCGGCGGAGCCGATCGACGAGGTTCCGGACGAGACCGAGGGTCCGTACCCGGGCGACGGCTCCAACGGTGTCGACGTGCTTGAGGAGTCGGGAATCGTCCGCAGCGACATCCGTTCGAGCTTCGGCTCATCGACGACCACCGCGGAGGGCGTCCCGCTGACGTTCTCCATCACGGTGCGAGATGCGGCCTCCGGCGCCGCGCTCGCGGGCGCCGGCGTGTATGTCTGGCACTGCGATCGTGAGGGTCGCTATTCGCTGTACAGCGACGGCGCCACGAACGAGAACTATCTGCGCGGCGTGCAGGCGACCGACGCGGCCGGCACGGTGACCTTCACGTCGATCTTCCCCGCGTGCTACGCCGGTCGCTGGCCCCACATCCACTTCGAGGTGTACCAGAGCACGTCCGACGCCGTCGCGAATGGACCGATCGTCAAGACCAGTCAGATCGCCCTGCCGCAGGATGCGTGCGAGGCGGTGTACGCCACCAGCGGCTACGACCAGTCGGTGCGAAATCTCTCGCAGATATCGCTCGATACCGACATGGTCTTCAGCGATGATCACGCCGTGCATCAGCTCGCCACTATCGCGGGCGACACGACGTCGGGCTACACCGCCTCGCTGACGATCGGGGTGTGATCGCGGACCCTGGTCGGCAGCAGCGCCGCGACGAAGGACGCGACCGCTGCCGGCAGGAAGAGGCCGCCGATGGTCATCGCTCCGAGGATCGTGAACGCGCCCAACACCACGGCGACCACGAGGGAGACGGCGCTCCAGCGCGTGCCGCGGAGGAACAGCGGGCAGGCGGCCAGGGCAGCCAGCGCCGCGAAGATGAGCAGAAGACCGGGGCCCTGCGCCTCCAGAAGCGTTCGGGTGGCGGCTGTCGAATGCCCGGATGAGTCGCTCCGCACCGTCGCGAATGATGGGGCTGCGCAGGCGTACACCGCCGCCCCGAGGACGAGGCCCAGCGCGATGACCTGCAGGACGCGTTTCGCGTTGAGGTATCCGGCTGGCCTGGTCATGATGCCTCATCATGCGCCGCGCCGGCTGCGGACGGAAGCCCCCTAGAGGATGACGGTGGACGCGCCGTCGACGATCACGCGATCCTCGCAGTGCCACTGCACGGCGCGGGCGAGCACCATCCGCTCCACGTCCTGGCCGCGGCGCTGCAGATCCTGCGCGTTCTCCGCGTGGGTGACGCGCGCCACGTCCTGCTCGATGATCGGGCCCTCGTCGAGGTCCGCGGTCGCGTAATGTGCGGTCGCGCCGATCAGCTTCACGCCGCGAGCCTTCGCTCGCGCGTACGGGTTCGCGCCGATGAACGCGGGCAGGAATGAGTGGTGGATGTTGATCACGGGCACGCCGACTTCGCGCACGAAATCGTCGGAGAGGATCTGCATGTACCGGGCGAGGACGATGAAGTCTACCTTGTCGGCCAGCAGGTCCAGCTGCGCCCGTTCCATCGCCGGCTTGTCTCCGGATGGAATGTGCACGAACGGCACGTCGAAGTTGCGGACCGCGGCTTCGAGATCGGGGTGATTCGACACGACGCAGACCACCTCCATGTCCAGCTCGCCGCGCTGCGTGCGCCAGAGCAGATCGAGGAGGCAGTGGTCGTACTTGGACACGAAGATGGCTACGCGCTTCGGCTGCGCGCCATTGTGCAGCGACCACTGCATCCCGAACTTCTCCGCGAGCCGGGCGATCCCACGCTCGAAGTCCTCCCGCCGATCGGCGAAGTCCTCGATGTGCAGCACCAGGCGCTGGAAGAATCGACCGTCCTCGGAGTCGGTGGAGTGCTGCGCCAGCGAGATGATGTTCGCGCCCTGCTCCGCGAGCGTGGCGGCGACGGCGGCGACGATGCCGGGCTGGTCGTCGCAGGTGATGAGAAGTCGGGCGGTGTCTTGCTGGATCATGCTTCTCCTGTCGCGGGCGCGTCCTCCGATTCTCGCCCGTGCCGAGGGGCGACGTCGAATCCGCGCCGTCATGCGCGGTGGTGGGATCTGCGTTCCCGTGTGCATGAACGGAGGAGATTTACGCTCACGAGGTGCGCTGGGCGGGGATTCATCCTCGCTTCGACGAAATCTCCTCCTTTCGCGACGGAGCAGGCTGGGCCCGACGAAGCAGGACGTGCAGTGGGAGAGAGCGAAGAGCAGGCCGCCGTACGCTGGGAGGGTGAGCGATGTGGTCGATCTGTTCCGCGCGGCGCGCGGCCGACTCGCGGGAGCACCGCGCGAGACGCTGGGCGTGTGGCATGTGCCGAAGAGGGTGCTGGGACTGGGCGGAACCCCGCGCATCGTGTCGGACGGTGAGGCCTGGCACGTCGGGGCGCTGTTGATCGCGGACGGCTTCGTCGCGTCTGTCGGTGAGATCAGCCGGGTGCAGGATCCGGGGCGACGCGGCTACGCGGCAGAATCCGCTCGTCAGCGAGCCGAGATCCGGGCGGCGGCGCTGCGCGGTCGCATCCCCGAGGGTGCGATCGTCCATCTCGGCTGGGACGTTCTCGACCTCGATGCCGTCGCCGCGGGTGGGGCATCGGGACCGCTGGTGGGCGGCGCTGAGCCGATGATCCGCTGGAGCGCAGGCGGCGGACTCATGCCACTCGCCGCCTACCTCACGGAGCGCATCGACCTGCTCTTGACCCCACCCCGCGGCACCGCGGGCTGACAGTCGTCTTCCGATGTTCCGGAGAGGGGGATCGGACCGAACACGGCAGGGCCCGATCTACGGGTGTCGGCTGTGCGTTTGTGCAACCAATGCGGCGACAACCCACCTGGTCCCTCAGGAACCCGAGGGACGGAAGACCGAGAAGCCGCGGTGAGCCTCCCGAGCGTCATCAGCCGCGCGACGAGTTCGCGGTGCGGCCGCGAATGATGCCGATGAAGGCATCCACATCCGGTGTCTGCCGGTCGACATGCCAGGCGAATCCGACGGGGGCGATGGGTCCGTCGACGAACGGGCGGTAGACCACGTCCTTGCGATGGTGTAGACGGGCGAGCGACATCGGCACGATCACGATCCCTACGCCGGCAGCCACCGTGGCGATGGCATCTTCCGTGGTCTCGGGGGGGTCGAAGCGCGGCGTCTCGGTTCCCTCGATCGGCCCGACCTCCAGCACATCATCCGCGGGGACGATGAGCACCTCACCGGAGAGATCGACGGGTCGAAGCTCGTCGCCCGCGGACAGGGCAGAGTCAGCGGCCACGACCACGACGGGGATCTCGTCGTACAGCGCGATGACGTGCAGATCGTCCTCTTCGATGGGCAGACGCACAATGGCCGCATCCACGTCTCCGGCGACCAGCGCAGCACGCTGCGAAGCGGCCGTCAGGGGCACGAGCTCCAGAGTGACGTCGGCGAACCGCTGCCGCCAGATGCGAATCCACTTGCCGGGCGTTGAGCCAGGTACGGCACCGAGACGAAAAACACGCGGCTCCGTGGGCGCGGGCACCGGGCGCGGCGGGGTGCCCTTCTTCACGACACCGCTCTTCTTCGCGCCGCTGCTCTTCTTCGTCCCATTCTTCTGGGCACCGCTGGCGCTCGCCTTCTGCGCGGGCTTTCCGCTGCCCCTGGCCCCTGAGCGTCCCGAGGACGTGACGGGCCGGGACGATCCACCGCGGGACGGCTGGCGCGACGACGATCGACTCATGCCTCCAGGCTACTCGGCATGCCCCGGAGCATCAGCAGGAAGCGGGGCTCGGGAAACGGCCCAGTCCCCGGCAACTCGACGGATGCGATCCGGGCGACCGATGCCGTCGGAACGAACGATGCCATTGGAATGACTGATGCCAGCAACGAATGATGCCGTTGGAGCGAACGTGCTGTTGGAAAGAACGAAGTCGTAGGGACGAAGATGCCGTGGGAACGACCGATGTCCCGGGACGACTGGTGCCCGGAACGACTGGTGCCCAAGGAACGGCGGATACCGTCGGGACAATTGATGCCCGGCAACGATCGCCGCCCGCCGGGATTGACTGGTGCCCCGGACTCGGGAGTCCGGGGCACCGCGTCGATGTCTGAGGCCGATCAGGCCGCGAGGTGGAGTCCCCGTCGGTCGGTCGCGACGCGGGCACCGTCCGGGATGACCTCATCATCGCCGATCAAGGCACCGCGGGCGACGCGGGCACCACGGCCCACGCGCGTGCGAACGCCGATGTGCGCTCCTTCGCCGATGACGGCCGACGCTTCGACGTGTGCGTCGGCGTCGATTCGTGCGTCGGAGCCGACGGTGGCGTCACGTTCGATCCATGCGCCGCGGCCGATTCGGGCGCCAGCGGCGACGCGCGCGTGCGGTTCGACGTACGCTCCCGCTTCGATGAGAGCACCGGCGTCGACCTTCGCGCCGTGTGCGACCAGTCCGCGGCCGTTGGCGTGTTTGCGATACCGCAGGGTCTGCCCGCGGTCGTCTTCGATGTCGATGTAGTTCTTACCCACAGCTTCCTCCTACGATCCTGCTCGATCGTCAACGACTGCAACACGGGGGTGGCTTCGTTCATTCCCCAATCTCGTCCTTCCCGCTGTCCGCTCTCTGTGAGGGACCTACGAGCCGTCCGAGTGCGCGGAAGTGCTCAGGATCGCTGGCAGGACGGACACCAGAAAACCCGGCGAGTGCGGGTGGGGTCGGCACCGAGCGCGTCTTCGCGAATGGGGGTGCCGCAGCGTCGGCAGGGCTGTCCGGTGCGCGAGAACACCCAGTCGGTGCGACCGGGACGGGCATCGCCGGTGAACACGCGCCCGACGCGGGAGAGGTTCGCGCGCATCATGCGAGCACCGGTCTGGACGAGGGGCAGCACATCGACGTCGGCGGCGGGCGTGTGCGGATCGACGCCGCGCACGAACAGCATCTCGTTCACGTACTCATTGCCGAATCCGGCGACGCTGCGCTGGTCAAGGAGGGCCACGTGGATCGGTCGCGGATCAGCGCTGACACGCGCGGCCGCCTCCGCTTCGTCCCAGTCGTCGGCGAGCGGGTCGGGTCCCAGATGTCCGACGAGCGTGTGCTCCTCTACGGTGGGAATCACGGCGACGCCGGCGAGGTCGAAGCCCACGGCCACCCCGTCAGCGGTGCCCACGATCGCCCGCGCCTGGAACGCCGGACGCCGCCACTTCGCGTCGGCGCGGTACAGCTGCCACGCCCCCTCCATACGCAGGTGGCTGTGCAGCGTCCAGTCTCCGATGCGGTGCAACAGGTGCTTTCCGCGCGGTACGACCTCCGTCGTCACCTGGCCGCGCAAGTCGGCGGTGGCGCTCGCGGGCACTCGGATGTCGAAGCGCGTGATCTCGAAGCCGCTGAGGAACTCGTTAAGGCGAGCGGCGGTGCGAAAGACGGTGTCGCCCTCAGGCACGGACACCTCCCGCCTGACGACGGAAAGTGAGCCCCTTCGTGGATTCCACGAAGCCAGCGGCCCGCAGCGCCTGGCCCAGTTCCGTCTTGTACACGAACACGCCGTTGACCTGCTCGATCGTCAGGGTCTCGAGATTTCGGGCGCGCGCGGTGGTGACCAGGTTCGCCGCGGCCGCGCGGTTGATGTCCTCATCCTCGGTGAAGCTCAGCACGGTGCGACCGCCGCGCTCCAGATACAGCACGAGCTCGCCATCCACCAGGACGACGATTCCTCCCGCCTTGCGGCCGGGGCGATGCTTGACCGCGTCGAGCGCAGGCCAAGCCAGCGCCGCACCGTAGGCGTTGGCGGGGTCCGTCGCTGCCAGGGTGATCGCGCCGAGCGGTGCGGGTTCGTCCAGAGACGCGAACTGGCGCAGGCGATCGACCGTGGCCGAGGCCGCGAACTGCGCCGCACCCAGCTTCTCGATGAAGTAGCCGCGCCGGCAGTGACCCGCGTTCTCGAACCCGGCCAGCGTGCGATAGGTCTGCGCGAAACCTCCCGGCACCTCCTCCGCCACCGATGCGCCCCGTGTGACGACCCCGTAGCGATCGAGCAGCACCGACGCGCTGGCCGTGGCACGCACCGCGGGATCGACCGACGCGACCGGCAGCACAGCCCAGCGCCCGCCGACCGCGGTGGGACGGGGAGGCGCGGCCGTGCGCGGGATCGCCGCACCGCGGTAGAGCCGGGCGCGCGGGGTCCGTCGGGCGACGCGGTGCGCCTGGCTTCCGCCGCCGATGAGTGAGCGCACGGGCGCGAACGTGTCGTTGGAGACGCGGCCGGCCCAGGCGAGCTCCCACAGCGCTTCGATGACGGACTGCTCGTTCTCTGCGCCCGTCATCTCCCGGAGCTGACCGGCGAAGAAGGCGCCGCCACCGGAGAGCGCCATCAGAAGCTGATCGGCGAGGGAACCGGGTGACACCTCGCCCTCAGGATCAGGCAACGTGGCGGCCGCAGCGTCGGCCAGGTGCAGGGCGATCCATCCATCGCGCCCGGGCAGCGAGCCGTGACCGGACCACAGCACCTCACCCGTGGATGTCAGTTCGTCGAGCATCGCGGGGGTGTAGTCGCGCACGCGGGACGGCAGCACCAGCGACTCCCACGCGCTCGCGGGGATCGGTGTGCCGGCGAGCTGCTCGATGACAGCGACGACCCCGTCGATCCCTTCCAGCGGGCGGGCCAGGTGCTGCCAGTCCGGCAGGAATCGGGCATAGGCCGACTGCGCCACCGGCTCGACACTGCCGCGCAGTGCCGCCAGCGAGCGCATGCGCAACCGACGCAGCACTTCCGCGTCGCACCACTCCGCCTCGTCTCCGGTGCCATCGGGGAGGAAGAAGCCGCTCGCCAGTCGTCCGGCGGATTCGAGGCGCTGCAGGGTGTGGCGCGCCACCGCGGCGCCGAGACCCAAGCGCTCCGAGACCTGCTGTGTGGTGAAGGGGCCGTGGGTGCGTGCGTGACGGGCGACGAGGTCACCGAGGGGATCGGGCAGCGGTTCGAGGAAGGCGACGGGGATGCCGACCGGCAGCGCCACACCGAGCGCGTCGCGGAGTCGTCCGGCGTCTTCGATCGCGGCCGTGCGTGCCTGCCCCGCGATGACCACTTCGATCGCGCGACGGGCATCGACCAGTGCGAGGAGATGTGCCCGTGCTTCGCCAGCGTCCTGCGACTCGGATCGCGCGGCGACCTCCTCCGCCGTGAGCGGGCCGAGCACGCGCAGCAGATCGGCCACGCCCTCGCGGTCGCGGATGCGGCGGTCGGGGGCGAGCCGCTGGGCTTCAGCCTCGAACTGGGCGATGACATCGGGATCGAGCAGCTGACGCATCTCGACCTTGCCCAGCAGCTCGCCGAGGAGCGCGGGGTCGACCGACAGGGCCGCGGCGCGCCGTTCCGCCAGCGGAGAGTCGCCCTCGTACATGAATTCGCCGACGTAGCCGAACAGCAGGTCACGTGCGAAGGGCGACGGCACGGACGGCTCCGTCTCCACAAGACGGATCTTGCGCTCCGCGATCGAGCGGGTGATGCGCAGCAGCGCCGGGAGATCGTAGACGTCCTGCAGGACCTCGCGCAGGGTCTCCAGGATGATCGGGAACGTGGGGTGGCGTCGGGCGACCTCGAGAAGCTGTGCCGAACGCTGGCGCTGTTGCCAGAGCGGCGAACGCTTGTGGGGATTCGTGCGCGGCATCAACAGGGCCCGCGCCGCACACTCACGGAATCGCGAGGCGAACAGCGCCGATCCGCCGACCTCTTCGGTGACGATCTGCTCGATCTCGTCCGCGTCGAACACGAACAGATCCGCACCAGGCGGCTCGGACGTGGCGTCGGGAATGCGGGCGATGATGCCATCGTCGCTGGCGACCGCCGACCCCTCGACACCGAGGCGCTCGCGGATACGCGCGTTCACGGCCAGCGCCCACGGCGAGTGCACGCTCATGCCGTAGGGGGAGTGCAGGATGAGTCGCCAGTCGCCGACGTCGTCTTTGCCGCGCTCCACCGTGAGCGTGCGATCCGTCGGGAGGGTTCCCGTGGCCTCCTTCTGCTCCGCGAGATAGGCGAGAAGATTCGACTGCGCCTTGTCGTCCAGGCCGGCGTCAGCCAGGCGCGCCTCTGCGCGTTCGCGGGGAGAGGCGTCGAGCTCGCGCGTCATGCGACCCAGCGCTTCACCGAGTTCGGCCGGTCGGCCGAGCCCATCGCCGTGCCAGAACGGGAGCTTGCCCGGCTGGCCGAACGCGGGCACCACGTTGACGCGGTCGTGCGTGATCTCGACGATCTTCCAACTCGTGGTGCCGAGGGTGAAGACATCGTTCACGCGCGACTCGTAGACCATCTCCTCGTCCAGTTCGCCGACGCGCGCGTTGCGGGTCTCACCGGCGACGAAGACGCCGAACAGACCGCGATCGGGGATGGTGCCGCCGGAGGTGACGGCCAGCCGCTGCGCGCCGGGCCGCCCCGTGATCGTGCCAGCGTCGCGATCCCAGACCACGCGCGGCCGCAGCTCGGCGAACTCGTCGGACGGATATCGGCCGGCGAGCAGATCGAGGGTGGCTTCGTACGCGGAGCGGGGGAGCGAGCGAAACGGTGCCGACCTGCGCACCGTCTCGAACCACTCCTCGACGTCGAGGGCGTCCAGCGCGCTCGCCGCGACCGTCTGCTGAGCGAGGATGTCCAGCGGGTTCTGGGGAACCGTGATGGCTTCGATCTGGCCGTTGAGCATGCGCTCGGTGACGATGGCCGTGTGCAGCACATCCGCACGATGCTTCGGGAACATCGAGGCGACCGACACCTCACCCACCTGGTGTCCGGCACGGCCGACGCGCTGGAGCCCGGATGCCGCGCTCGGCGGGGCCTCCACCTGGATGACCAGATCGACCGCACCCATGTCGATGCCGAGCTCGAGGGAACTGGTAGCGACCACACAGCGCAAGAGTCCGGACTTCAGCTCCTCCTCCACGATGGCCCGCTGCTCCTTGGACACCGATCCGTGATGTGCCTTCGCGAGCAGGGCGGGAGCGCCCGCGCTGGAGCCGGCCTGCGCCATCATCCCCGCGGGGACGACGGGATCGGGCAGCGTGAGTCCCACGCGCTCCGCGTGGATCTCGTTCAGGCGCTCGGTGAGCCGCTCGGCCAGGCGGCGGGAGTTGGCGAACACGATGGTGGAGCGGGCGCCCTCGATGCGATCGACGATCGCCTCCTCCACGTACGGCCACACCGATCCGGTCATCTCGGTGTTCTGGGGCGAATCCGCGTCGAACCAGTCGGCGGAGTCGGATTCCGGAACAGGCGGGTGGGCCATGTCGTCCAGGGGCACGACCACCGAGAGATCGAAGGTCTTCGAGGCCTTCGGCGCCACGATCTCCACGGGTGCTGCGCCGCCGAGGAAGCGTGCCACCTCGTCAATCGGACGGACAGTGGCGGACAGCCCGATGCGCTGCGCGGGTGTGTCCAGCAGAGCGTCCAGCCGTTCCAGACTCACCGCGAGGTGAGCGCCGCGTTTCGTGGCGGCCACGGCGTGCACCTCGTCGATGATCACGGTGTGCACGTCGGTGAGGGTCTGCGCCGCGCGGGAGGTCAGCATCAGGTACAGCGACTCCGGCGTGGTGATCAGGATGTCCGGTGGATGCGCGAGGAGGGTGCGGCGGTCTTTGGCCGGGGTGTCTCCCGAGCGCACGCCCACGGTGATCTCGGGCGGTGTGACACCCAGACGACGCGCTGACTGGGTGATGCCGACGAGGGGGGAGCGGAGATTGCGTTCGACGTCGACGCCCAGCGCCTTCAGCGGCGAGATGTAGAGGATCTTGGTGCGCTCGTTGCCACCGGTGCCATCGTGGAAGAGCCGGTCGATCGACCAGAGGAAGGCCGAGAGCGTCTTTCCCGATCCGGTGGGGGCCACCACCAGCGCGTGCCTGCCGTGGGAGATCGCCTCCCACGCCCCCTCCTGCGCCTTCGTGGGCCGCGAGAACGCCCCCCGGAACCAATCGGCGGTCGCGGGGCCGAATCGATCGAGTACGTCAGCCATCGCATCCATTCTGCGCGCCCCCTCTGACATTGGGTGCGTGCGAGCGGCTGAAGACGTGCTGGCCGTGCGCGAGCGCCGCTGGCAGACTCGACGTGGGCCGTCGCCGCCTTGCACGCGGCCCCGATGACCATCGCTATCCGAAGGACCGGCCATGACCGACCTGTACATCGACGACCCGGACGAGGGGCTGGTTCCCGTCACCAGCCATCCGCGCTTCGTGGAGGTCGCCCGGGAGGAGTTCTACGACGAGGCGAACGAGTTCGCGCCGTTCGGCAGTGATGACGGACATGGCACCCTTCGTTCCCTCGAGGAGTGGTTCGAGGAGAACGGCGCGAACAGTGATCCGCGGACCTTCCTCGCCGAGCTGCTGGAGGACTGGGGATTCGGCCTTCCCCCGAACATCCATGAGGCGGCCGCCGACAAGCTGCGAGAGTGGAGCGCCGCGGAGGACATGAACGAGGTGCTGATCACCTCGGAGGCCCGCGCGCGGGTCGCGACAGCTCTCGGCACGCTGAAGATCGTGGGTGCGGTGTCCTCGGAGATCCTGGCGGAGGGACGAGCGGGAGTCCGGGTGCTGCGCATCCTCACCGAGGACACCACGCGTTATCCGGACTGGCCTTATCGGGGCGAGGCGCTGCGGGCTCTCGCGGACATCACGGCCGTGCTGGACCGCATCGATCCAGTCACGGAGGCCTGAATGCGCGCGCTCCAGCAGGCTCTCCTCGGCGGCGGCACCCTCCTCATCGTGCTGGGGATCGCTCTGATGCTCATCGACGTCTCTCGAATGATGGGCATCGGCCTAACGATCATCGGCGCGGCCGCGATGGGCGGCTCGATCGCGCTCTCGATGCGAACCCCGCGCGACCGTCGTGACCCGCGGGACCCGAATCCCTGATTCAGGCGGTGCGCTTCACCGCAGCATAGGAAGCACATAGGGGCGCGGGATCGGATGGAAGTCGCTGATCCTGACAGGAGACATGATGACTTCCTCGACCTTCGCCCTCATGGCCATCGACCTGGTGGCCGCCCTCGTCCTGGTGCTCGGGCTGTACTACCCGCGCCACCACCGACGCGACCTCGTGGTGGCCTTCCTCGGGGTGAACGTGGGCGTGCTGGCGGTGTCCACGGTGCTCGGCAGCGCCGATGTGGCGCTCGGCCTCGGCCTCGGGCTGTTCGGTGTGCTCTCGATCATTCGACTCCGCTCCAGCGAGATCAACCAGCGCGAGGTGGCCTATTACTTCGCGGCGCTCGCGATCGGACTCGTGTGCGGCCTGCCGCAGACGGAGATCTGGATTCCGGCGCTGCTCAGTGCGCTGATCCTCGCCGTGCTGGGGATCGCTGATCACCCGGCGCTGTTCGGGCGGGTGCGCCAGCAGTTCGTTCAGCTCGACCGCGCGATCGTGGACGAGGACGAACTGGCGCGCGAGCTCGCGGAGCTGCTGGGTGGCGAGGTGCTCTCGCTCACCGTGCAGCGCGTCGATCTGGTGAACGACACCACTGCTGTCGATGTCCGTTTCCGCGCTTCCGCCGTCGCGACCCGTCACGAGCGGGTCAGCGCATGAGTGCCGTGGCGGAACGGGAGCTGGCCGCACGATTCGACGCGATCGGTCTCGATGATCTCGTGTCGGAAGCGGCGCTGCTGACCCGCGTGGATCGCAAGTACGTGGTCCCACGGGCAGACTTGCCGCTGATCGTGGGGGGACTGCGAGCGGGCACGCGCGCGCTGGAGATCGACGGGGTGCGGGACTTCGCGTACCGTTCGGTGTACTTCGACACCCCGGAACTGCTGAGCTTCCACCTGGCTGCGCGTCCGCGCCGGCGCCGGTTCAAGATCCGCACCCGCTCGTACGAGGACACCGGCGGTGCGTTCCTGGAGATCAAGACGCGCGGTGCACGGGGGACGACGGCGAAAGAGCGCGCCGAATACCGCGCAGAGCTGGACCGGCTCCCTCTCGAGGCGCGCGAGGAGATCGAGCAGTCCCTCGCGGCGATCGGAGTGGAGGAGTCGGTGGCCGATCGACTGCAGCCCACCCTCACGTCGAGCTATCGCCGCACCACGCTTCTCGGCATCGACGGTGCTCGCGCCACCATTGACACCGACCTGGCGTGGTGCGATGCGACGGGTCCGGAGCTGCGACTTGCGGAGGTCGCGATCGTGGAGACGAAGTCCGCCGCGCGAGCATCCGACGCGGATCGCGTGCTGTGGCGGCAGGGGCATCGTCCGGTTTCGGTGAGCAAGTACGCCACCGGCCTCGCGGCGCTGCGTCCCACGCTCCCGCGCAACCGCTGGTCCCGCCTCCTCCG
>NZ_JBJDRI010000040.1:0-37441 GCF_044987425.1 Microbacterium sp. ZW T5_56
AAAACAGCTGCAACACCCCCACCGGAATAGGCAGAAAGCGCTGCGAGTTTGAAACTGACCAAAAACAGAATGTCAAAACTGACTTCCATAAATTGATCCAAAGGAATCTCACCCACCCCAAAAAGGGATGGCGAGGTTATTTGGCATTTGACAAGTGCACGCTGTTGAGTTCTCAAGGATCGGATACTCCCACCACCCACCCTCACGGGCTTCGCTGCGGGGCAACTTCTCTTGTGAATCCGAAGAACGGAGCCTGACCGACTCCGAAGAGTGGGAGGCTGACAATCCGTAGGATTCGGTTGTTTCATCTAGGCTTCGAGAGCCAGGCCCGAACGACTGTTCGTTCCTTCTTGACGAGGTGTTCTCCGCTTGAGGGGAGCTGGACCCGGAGGCCCTCCGCTCTACCCTGTGGGGCGAACAAGTACTAAGTTACGCCGATCTGGCCGACCTGTCGAATCACGACCGCGTCCCGGGCGTGTCGCGCCGCCCGCCGAGCTAGCGTTCACGCATGAGCTCCCTTCGAGGCCGTCTGCGCGTCATCCCCTCGTTTGCCGGGGAGCTGCCGTCGTTCCCTGTCGAGAAGGCCCCTGGGGCGCCGCTGCCTCTGCTGGTCGAGTGGCTCGAAGCTGCGATCGAGGCCGGAGTCCTCCTCCCCCATGCGGTCACCCTCAGCACCGTCTCCGTGGACGGAGGGGCCGCGGCGCGCACATTGATCGTGAAGGACGTCACGGCGGATGGGGTCCTGTTTGCCACCCGCACGGATGGGGCGAAGGTGGCCGAGCTTGAACGTGTGCCTCGCGTTGCTCTCACGTTCTACTGGCGCGAGGTGGGCCGGCAGGTGCGCGTGCGCGGGTTCGTCCGTCGCGAGTCGGACGAGGTAGCCCGCGCGGACGCGAGCGCACGCCCGGCGCACTCTCAGGCTGCGGGACGCCTCGGCACACAGAGCGCACCGATGCCGTCCCGCTCGGAGTACGTCCGTCAGTTCCGCGCTGAGGTGGATCGGATCGAACGCGGAGGTGCAGCGTCGTCCGAGCTGTGGGCCGTCTTCACGGTCCTGCCGGAGAGCATCGAGTTCTGGGCGGCCACTCCGGACGAGGGTCAGATCCGACTCGCCTACGAGCGCGCGGACGGTGGGTGGACTCGCTCACTGCTGTGGCCGTGACCGCACCGCGAGCGCGACACACAGTCCCAGTGTGACAAGCCCCCAGACGCCCAGCGCCGGAAGCACCCCGTAGGCGATGTGCCCGGGGGTGAGTGACTCACCCACCGGTGCACCGCGAACCATCACAAGCGCGGCCGAGATGACCAGCACGAGCGGGAACGAGACCCACCAGAGCAGTCGGAGAACGCCGCTCGTGCGTCGCTGGACCGCATGGACCGACTGCCGTCGCCACCACAGCGCTGCCCAGACCCCGAGGATGAGCATGCCCACCACTCCCGAGCCATACTGCAGCCACTTGTAGCCGGGCAACGGCCCCCAGAGCGAGTCGAGCCCTGCCAGCACCGTGCCACCACGCCCCTCGTGGGTGAACGAGTCCCACAGGATGTGCGACACCACCCCCAGAGCAAAAGACAGCACGAGAAGGAGCGCCGCCCACAGGGAACCCCGCGGGCTCCCCCAGGTCTCCCGGAACGCCTCGCGGGGCGAGACACTCCACCTCTTCGGCAGACGCTCGGCGATCCACCGCGGCGCAAGTTCCGCTGTGGCGCTGCGCAGGACGCACCGCCACAGCAGCAATGCCAGCAGAGCAACGGCCACCGTCAGCGGCAGCCACGCATAGTCGTGGGTGCGTGAGTACGTCAGCCCGATGACGCCCAACGGACGCAGGAACATCGGCAGGTCGGGGATCATCGAGCCGATGGCGATCGCGGCCGGAACCAGCGGCGTCCGGATGAACGGCAGCGCGACAACGGCATGACTCACAGTGAACGGCACGGACTCCCCCTTCGTGGCTCCCGGTGGTCTCCCACCAGCAGCGCCACGAGTCTACGGAGGACGAAGGAAGGGACCCGGATCCACGTCGTGGTTCCGGGTCCCTTCCTGGGATCGTGTCAGGAAACGAACAGGCCGGCGAGCGTCTTCTTGCCGCGACGCAGCACCGACACACCGCCGGGCAGAGCTCCGGCGACCGTAGCACTCTCATCGTCGATCTTCACGCCGTCGAGGGAGACGCCGCCCTGCGCGATCGCTCGACGAGCCTCACTCGCGCTGCTGCACAGTCCGGTATCCACGAGCGCCTGCACGACCGTGGATCCGGCAGCGATATCCGCGTGCGGCAGCTCCTCCAGGGCGGTGCGCAGCGTGTCCGCGTCGAGCGCGGCCAGATCGCCCTTGCCGAACAGCGCCTCCGAAGCCGCGATGACAGCGTCGGTCGCCTCCGGACCATGAACGATCACGGTCACTTCGAGCGCCAGACGCTTCTGGGCCTCGCGGCGGAATGGCTCCTCTGCCACCAGACGCGCGTACTCGTCGATCTGATCGCGCGTGAGGAACGTGAATATCTTGAGGCGCTCGATCACATCAGCGTCGTCGGTGTTCAGCCAGAACTGGTACATCCGGTACGGGCTGCACATCGACGCGTCCAGCCAGATGGCGTTGCCCTCCGACTTGCCGAACTTGGTGCCGTCGCTGTTGGTGATCAGCGGTGTGCCGATCGCATGGGCGCTGACGCCCTCCACCTTGCGGATGAGGTCGGTGCCGCTGGTGAGGTTGCCCCACTGGTCCGAGCCACCCGTCTGCAGCACGCATCCGTACTGACGGTGCAGCTCGAGGAAGTCCATGCCCTGAAGGATCTGGTAGCTGAACTCGGTGTAGCTGATGCCCTCTTCGGAGTTGAGACGCGTGGCCACAGCGTCCTTCTTCAGCATCGTGCCGACGCGGAAGTTCTTGCCGATCTCACGCAGGAAGTCGATCGCGCTGAGCGGCGCGGTCCAGTCCAGGTTGTTCACGATCCGGGCAGCGTTGTCGCCCTCGAAGCTCAGGTAGCGCTCCACCTGCGAGCGCAGGCGATCCACCCAGGCGGCCACCGTCTCGGGAGTGTTGAGCGTGCGTTCAGCCGTGGGGCGAGGGTCGCCGATGAGACCGGTCGAGCCTCCGACGAGGCCCAGCGGCCGGTGGCCGGCAAGCTGGATGCGACGCAGGGTGAGCAGCTGAACGAGGTTGCCGAGGTGCAGCGACGGCGCCGTCGGATCGAAGCCGCAGTAATAGACGATCGGGTCCCCGCCGAGCAGCTCACGAAGAGCTTCCTGATCGGTGGACACGTGCACGAGACCGCGCCAGACCAGCTCGTCCCACACGTTCGTGAACGCGGGATCTGCGGCGGGCGGCGTCGCGATATCAACTGCGGTTGCCATGCGTTCCAGCTTAGGTCGTGCGCCCGGCCCGGCGTGACCGCTGCGCCTCGGTAGTGTGAGCGGGTGAGCGCGAAGCCCGATATCGATACCGTGCGCCTGCTGCGTCGCGCACGAGACCTCATCGATCGGCGGTACGCGGAGGGCCTGACGATCCCGGATGTCGCGGCGCACGTGCACCTCTCCCCCGCGCACTTCTCGCGCTCCTTCCGTGCGCTCTACGGCGAGAGCCCACATCAGTACCTGCTCACACGGCGACTGGAGCGGGCCGCCTGGTTGCTGAGGCAAGGCACGAGCGTGACGGACGCCTGCACGGCGGTCGGGCTCAGCTCGCTCGGCTCCTTCAGCGCCCGATTCCGCGAGGTCTACGGCGAGACGCCCTCGGCCTACGCACGACGGGAGCACGCCGACATCGAGCAGGTTCCCCCGTTCGTGGCGGCTCGTTTCACGCGTCGCCGCCGATACGACGACTGACACCGGCAGTCGAGCAGATTCGAAGAAGCACGACGGCATGCGGCATTCGTAGGCTGACCGCATGACGATCAACCTGCAGTTCACCACTGTCCTGTCCGATGATATTCCCGCCTCGACCGCGTTCTACCGCGACGCCCTCGGATTCTCCGTACTGACCGAGGTCAACTATGGCGAGTTCAGTTGGGTCACGCTCGGCTCCGACGCCGGTGCCCCCGGTCAGATCGTGCTCACCAGCCCGCGGGTGGGCGTCTCTCCCGAGGATGGCGAGACGCTGTCCCGATTGCTCGCCGCGGGCTCACTCCCACAGCTCGTGCTCGCGACCGACGACCTCGACGGTGCCTATCAGCGCGCGGTCAAGGCGGGTGCCGAGATCGTGCAGGACGTGCTCGAGCAGGACTACGGCGTGCGCGACTTCGCGCTTCGAGACCCCGCGGGCACGGCCATTCGTGTGCAGCAGCCACGGGGCTGAAATATTTCACGAGGAGTTTCTCTCAACGTGCACCCGGGGGCGTAACATTTCGTCATATCGCGGATGCCAGCCGACTCACGTGCATCCGCACGAGCGAGAGGAGTCGGCTATGGACCAGATGACGGACATGATGAAGATGATGCCTGCGTCGATGATGCAGGACAGCATGATGCAGAACATGGACATGATGGCCATGCAGGAGTGTATGGAGGCGTCCAACGCCTGTATGCAGGCGTGCACGATGTGCTCCGACGCGATGTCGGGCATGGACGGCATGGGCATGTGCGCGTCGATGTGCGCGATGTGCGCGGACGTGTGCTCCACCATGATGAAGATGATGATGCGCCCGATGAGCATGTCGGCCGACACGATGATGCCCATGCTGCAGGCGTGCATCGCGATGTGCCGGGCCACCATGGACGAGTGCGCCATGCACGCCGACATGAGCGAGACCTGCCGCATGTGCATGATGGCGGCCGAGACCTGCATGAAGGCCTGCGAGAAGATGATGGCCTCGATGGGTGCGTAAGCTCCCGCTGAACGAAGAAGGGTCCGTGCCAGCAGGCACGGACCCTTCTTCGTGTGTACGTAGGGTTTCAGACCGCGATGTTCAGGTGGAACGAGCCGGCGGCGAGAACCTCATAGCGCTCGTGGAGGGCGACCGGCTCACCGGCTGCCAGCACCTCGGAGAGGTCGGCATGGTTCCAGACACGAACCAGGTCGCCGTCGGCGATCAGTCGCAGATCGATCCAGCCGTCAGCGTCGACCGACTCGACAACGGCGTCACGCCAGCCGGAGCGGGTCGTGAGGGCAAGGCGCAGGCGAATGCCCGTGAGGCCGTGACCGGAACGGTCGTGCACGCACATCGCGCCGTGCTCGCAAGCGGTCTGGATGGACTGCTCAAGGCGCGTGGTGGTGGACATCGTTCCGGTTCCCTTCTTCGGGCTTGCTGATCGGTTGGTCCACGATATGTCCGCCCCGACCGCACCGTCATCCAGTGCGTCACATTGCGACACGCAGACCGTCACGATCGGTCATGATGGCGTCATGGAAACTGTCGCTTGGGAGTCCGGCTCGTGGACCACCGCCCCTGTTTCGTCGTCGATCGTGGAGGGAGCGCTGGCTGTCGAAGCCGCCGAAGGCAGCGATGCCTGGCTGCGCACCGCCTACGGCTTCGTGCACGACACCGAGCACGCTCTGCTTGCACCCCTGACGGTCGGGGAAGCGATGGAGGTGAGATGCCGCGGCGACTTCACCGGTGAGTTCGACCAGGCGGGGCTCTTCGTGCGCGCCGACGCCGAGACGTGGGTCAAGGCAGGCGTGGAGTTCGCCGATGGCCACCTCGGGCTGGGTGCGGTGGTGACGAACGGCGCCTCGGATTGGTCGGTGGGCCTCGCCGACGAGTGGGCGGGCCGCGAGCTGGTCCTGCGTGTCAGCCGCTGGGCGGACGCGCTCATCATTCGCGCCCGCGCAAGCGAGGACACGGACTGGCGGCTGGTCCGGTTGGCACCCTTCCCGGGCGATGTCGCGGTGTCGGCGGGCCCCTTCGTGGCCGCACCCACGCGAACCGGGCTCGTCGTGACGTTCGCCTCCTGGACCCGCGGACCGGCCGACCTCGAGATCCACTGATCGGGCGGCACCCTGCCGCAGCAGATGTTCTACGCGCGACATTCCGCCGCGCGTAACGCAGAAAGCCGGAGACCGCCCGCCAAGCTGGCGGGCGGTCTCCGGCGTTTCGGGATCAGGCCCAGACAGCCACCAGTTCCCGTGCTTCGGCGGCGAGCTGCGTGCGCTGTTCGGCGACGCGCACCGGAGCGGTGCCGCCCACGCCGTCGCGACTGGCCACGGATCCTTCGATCGAGAGGACACCGCGCACGTCGGGAGTGAGGTGCTCGGAGACGGAGGCGAGGAGGGCGTCGTCGGCGTCCTCCAGCCCGATGCCGCGCTGTTCGCAGGCGCGGACGAGAGCACCGGAGACCTCGTGGGCGACGCGGAACGGGACACGCAGCTTGACCAGCCACTCGGCCACATCGGTCGCGAGGGAGAAGCCCTGCGGAGCAAGCTCGGCCATCCGGTCCGTGTGGAAGACCATCGTGGCGACCATGCCCGTGAAGGCGGGCAGAACGACCTCCAGGGTAGCGACCGAGTCGAAGACGGGCTCCTTGTCCTCCTGCAGATCGCGGTTGTACGCGAGCGGAAGGGCCTTCAGCGTCGCCAGCAGACCGCTCAGGTTGCCGATGAGCCGGCCCGACTTACCGCGAGCGAGCTCGGCGATGTCGGGGTTCTTCTTCTGCGGCATGATGCTGGAGCCAGTCGAGTACGCGTCGTCCAGAGTGACGAAGCCGAACTCGCGCGTGTTCCAGAGGATGATCTCCTCCGAGAAGCGCGACAGATTCACGCCGACCATTGCGGTGATGAACGCGAACTCCGCGACGACATCGCGGGCGGCGGTGCCGTCCATGGAGTTCGGTGCCGGGCTCTCCAGCCCCAGCTCACGGGCGACGAGTGCGGGATCCAGGCCGAGCGTGGAACCGGCGAGCGCTCCCCCGCCGTAGGGAGACACGACGGCGCGGCGACGCCAGTCGCGGAGCCGCTCCAGGTCGCGTACCAGCGGCCACGCCTGCGCCTGCAGGTGATGGGCGAGCAGCACCGGCTGAGCGTGCTGCAGGTGTGTGCGGCCGGGCATGATCGCACCTCCGGCCGCCTCCGCCTGCGCGAGCAGCGCGTCGATCAGCCGACCGAGCTCGCGGGCGATGATCGCCGCGTGATCGAGCAGGAACATCCGCACGAGAGTCGCGATCTGATCGTTGCGGCTGCGTCCGGCTCGGATACGGCCGCCGAGTTCGGTGCCGGCGCGCTCGATCAGTCCGCGTTCCAGCGCACCATGCACGTCCTCATCGGTGTCCGCGGCAGCGAACGCGCCGGAGGCGACGTCGGCGGCCAGTCGGTCGAGCGCTGCGTGCATGTCACGCAGCTCATCATCGGTGAGGTAGCCCGCGGCGTTCAGCGCGGTGGCGTGGGCCTTCGAACCACGGATGTCATACGGTGCGAGCACCCAGTCGAAGTGCGTGGAACGGCTGAGGGCGGCGAGCGCCGGCGACGGCCCCCCGGCGAACCGGGCGCCCCAGAGTGAGCCCTCGTTGGTACCGTGCTGCTCGCTCATGCGTTCGCCTTCTCCAGCAGCCAGACCAGGAGCGCCTTCTGCGCGTGGAGCCGGTTCTCGGCCTCGTCCCAGATCACGGACTGATCGCCGTCGATCACCTCGGCTTCCACCTCATAGCCGCGATCCGCGGGCAGACAGTGCATGAAGATGGCGTCCGATGCGGCCTGCGCCATGACAGCGGAGGTCACCTTGTAGGCACTCAGCGCGTCCAGGCGCGCCTGCTTCTCCTCTTCCTTGCCCATCGAGACCCAGGTGTCGGTGATCACGATGTCCGCGTCGGTCGCCGCCTCGGCGAGATCGGTGGTGACGATGATCGATCCGCCGGTCCGAGCGGCGATGGCCCGCGCGTCGGCGACCACGTCCGCACGCGGCTCGTATCCCGCCGGCGACGCGATGCGGACGTGCATCCCGGCGGTCGCTCCGGCGAGGAGGTACGAGTGGCTCATGTTGCTGGCACCGTCGCCGAAGAACGACAGCGTGAGTCCGGCGAGCTCACCCTTGTGTTCGCGAATGGTGAGGAGATCGGCCAGCAGCTGGCACGGGTGGAAGTCATCCGAGAGAGCGTTGACGACGGGAACGCTGGTGCCGCGAGCCATCTCCTCCAGGCCCGCCTGGCCGTAGGTGCGCCAGACGATCGCGGCGACCTGCCGCTCCAGCACACGGGCGGTGTCGGAAGGCGTCTCCTTGCCGCCGAGCTGGCTGGAGGCGGTGGTGATGATGAGCGGCGAGCCGCCGAGATCGGCGATGCCGACGGCGAAGGACACGCGGGTGCGCGTTGACGACTTGTCGAAGATCACCGCGACCGTCTGCGGACCAGCCAGCGGCTTCGTCTGCCAGCGGTCCGTCTTCAGCTGGGTGGCGAGCGTCAGGATCTCCGCCTGCTCGGCGGGGGTGATGTCGTCGTCACGGAGGAAGTGACGGATCATGCGTTGTTCTCCTCGGATGCGGTGCCATTCACGTCCGCGAGAGCGGCGGCGAACAGACGGGTGAATTCGTCGACCTCGGCATCGCCGATCGTGTAGGCCGGGGCGATGCGGATGATGTCGTCGGTCGGCGCGTTGACGATGAGTCCGCGACGATGGGCTGCCTCGCGAACCGCACCGGCGTGCGGGCCGTCGAGGTGGATGCCGATGAGCAAGCCGGCACCGCTGGTTCCGGTGACGAGCGGCATCTCGGCGACGGCGGTGCGCAGCTGATCGCCACGCGCGACGACGTTGGCGAGCAGGTCGTTGTTCTCGATCTCCGCGACGACCGCAAGGCCGACAGCGGTGGCGAGCGGGTTGCCACCGAAGGTCGAGTTGTGTGTGCCCGGGTAGAACAGCTCACTCGCCTCGCCGAAGGTGACGAGCGCCCCGAGGGGGAACCCGCCGGCGATGCCCTTGGCCAGCGTCATCGCGTCGGGCACGATGCCCTCACGCTGGAACGCGAACCAGTCGCCCGTGCGGCCCATGCCCGTCTGCACCTCATCGACGATGAGCAGGGCGTTGTTGTCGGTGGCGAGCTCGCGTGCCCGGCGGAGGAAGCCCGCGGGATGCTCGACCACGCCGGCCTCACCCTGGATGGGCTCGATGAAGATCGCCGCCACATCGGACCAGTCCAGCGCATCCAGCGCTTCCAGTGTGTTGTCGATGTAGGTCACATCGGGCAGCAGCGGTCGGAAGGCGTCCTGATAGAGCGGCTTGGGAGTCAGCGACAGCGCCCCCATCGACCGACCGTGGAAGGCGTGGTTGAGGCTGACCAGCCACTTCTTGCCGACCGTGTTGCCGTGCAAGCGGGCAAGCTTCAGCGCCGTCTCGTTGGCCTCGGTACCGGAGTTGGCGAAGAACACTCGCCCCGCGTCACCCGTGCCGGCCAGGCGCTTCAGGGTCGCGGCCAAGTCGAGCTGCTGCGGCGTGGCGAAGTAGTTCGACACGTGCGAGAGCACCGCTGCCTGATCAGAGACCGCTGCAACGAAAGCCGGGTGCGCGTGGCCCAGGCTGTTGACGGCGATGCCGCCGAGGAAGTCAAGGTAACGGTTGCCGTCGGCGTCCCACACCGCAGATCCCTCGCCGCGCACCAACAGCGCGAGGCGTCCGCCCAGCCCCATCAGGTCCCGCGTCGCGTCGTCCTGCCATGCGCTCATTGCGCCACCACTTCCGTTCCGATTCCCTGACTGGTGAAGAGTTCGACGAGCACCGAGTGCGGCACTCGTCCGTCGATGATCGCGGCGCTGCTCACGCCGCCGGAGACGGCGTCGAGGCAGGCCTGCATCTTGGGGATCATGCCACTCTCCAGGCTCGGCATGAGCTCACGGAGCTGCTCCGCGTTCAGGTGCGAGACCAGGGAGTCGCGATTCGGCCAGTCCGCATAGAGGCCCGCGACATCGGTGAGGATGACCAGCTTCTTCGCGCCCAGTGCCGTGGCGAGGGCCGCGGCGGCCGCATCGGCGTTCACATTCAGCGACTGCCCCGGGTGATCCAGATCCGGGGCGATCGAGGACACCACCGGGATCCGGCCCGCGGCGAGGTGGTCGAGCACCGGGGTCGGATCGACCGTCACGACGTCGCCCACGCGGCCCAGGGATTCCTCGACACCGTCGATCACGACCCCGCGACGACGTCCGCCGAAGAGACCGGCATCCTCCCCCGACAGCCCGGTGGCGATCGGTCCGTGCGAGTTGATCTTGGCGACCAGCTGCGGGTTGATCTGGCCCGTGAGCACCATTCGCACCACGCTGATCGCCTCCGTGGAGGTGACGCGGTAGCCGCCGCGGAACTCGCTCGGGATGGCGAGGCGGTCGAGCATGGTGGAGATCTGCGGACCTCCGCCGTGCACGACGACCGGCTGGATGCCGACGTAGCGGAGGTACGCCATATCGGCGGCGAACGCGTCCTGCAGCTCCTCGGACACCATGGCGTTTCCGCCGTACTTGATGACGATGATCGCGTCGCGGAACTTCTGCAGCCACGGCAGGGACTCGATCAGCATCGCCGCGCGCTCGGACGCGGCAATCGGATCGGTGTGCTGGAGATTGTCGTCGGTCATGAGGCGTAGGCGCTGTTCTCGTGCACGTAGTCGTGGGTCAGATCGTTGGTGAGGATCGTCGCGGTGGCATCGCCGGTCAGCAGATCGATGATCAGCTCAGTGGCACGCGGCGCAAGGTCGACCTCGTCGCGCGGTGCATCGGGGCCACCCTCGTGGCACACACGGACGCCGTTCATCCAGACGTCGACGTTGTAGGGGTCAAACTCCGCCTGCGTGGTGCCGATCGCGGCAAGCACGCGACCCCAGTTCGGGTCGTTGCCGAAGATGGCGGCCTTGAACAGGTTGTTGCGGGCGACCGAGCGGCCCACCTCGACGGCATCATCCTCGTTCGCCGCTCCGCGCACCACGATCGTGATGTCGTGGCTGGCGCCCTCGGCATCGCCCTGGAGCTGGCGGGAGAGGTCTGCACTCACCTCGGTCAGCGCGGCGGTGAAGTCCGCGAGATCCGGAGTGACACCCGACGCGCCGGAGACCAGAAGGGTCACCTGATCGTTGGTCGACATGCAACCGTCGGAGTCGAGGCGGTCGAAGCTGACATGGGTCGCCGCGCGCAGAGCGGTATCGGCCTGTTCGGCGGTGAGCACCGCGTCCGTGGTGATCACGACGAGCATCGTGGCAAGACCCGGGGCAAGCATGCCCGCGCCCTTCGCCATCGCGCCAATGGTCCAGCCGTCGCGCGAGACGACGGAGCGCTTCGGATGGGTGTCAGTGGTCATGATGGCGAGGGAGGCGTTCTCGCCGCCGTCAGCAGACAGTTCGGCGACGCCCTGCGCGACCCCCTCCAGCACCTTGCCGCGGAAGATCTCGTCGCCGGTGCCGATGAGACCGGTGGAGCACACCAGCACATCACCTGCGCTCACTCCGAGAAGCTCTCCCGCGCGCTCAGCGGTCTGGTGGGTGGTCTGGAAGCCGAATGAACCAGTGAAGCAGTTCGCACCACCGGAGTTCAGCACGATGGCCTCGACCACGCCGTCTTGAATCACCTGCTTGGACCAGATGATCGGGTTCGCTTGTGCGCGGTTGGAGGTGAAAACGGCTGCTCCCACCTTCAGTGGGCCGCGGTTGACGACCACGGCGACGTCGCGGTTGCCCGTCGACTTGAGCCCGACCGCGACACCCGCGGCTTCGAATCCCTGTGCGGCCGTGACGCTCACGGTGCGACTCCGTTCACGGTGAGGGCCCGGTCCTCGGGGAGGCCGAGCGCGATGTTCATGGACTGAATGGCGGCACCGGCGGTGCCCTTGGTGAGGTTGTCGACCGCGGTGACCGCGATCACACGACCGGCACGACGATCGATGGAGAGGCCGATCAGCGCGGTGTTGGCACCGGTCACGTCGGCCGTGCGGGGCATCTGTCCTTCCGGCAGGAGCTGCACGAACGTCTCCGCACCGTACGCCTGCTCCCAGGCGTCGCGGATCTGCACGTCGGAGACACCCTCGGCGATGCGTGCCGTGGTGGTCGCGAGGATCCCGCGCGACATCGGCACCAGCACCGGCGTGAAGCTGATGCGCACATCCCCCGTGGCACCGGCCCAGCGCAGTCCCTGTCGGATCTCCGGAATGTGACGGTGCGTGCCCCCCACGGCGTACGGATTCGCGGAGCCGAGGATCTCGCTGGCGAGCAGGTTGGCCTTCAGGCTCTTGCCTGCACCGGAGGGTCCGACCGCGAGCACCGAGACGATGTCGTCCGGCTCGATTACTCCGGCCGCGATTCCCGGTGCGAGGCTGAGCTCCACCGTGGACGCGTTGCAGCCGGGGGCAGCGATCCGGGTGGCGCCGACGAGACGCTCCCGCTGCTTGCGAGCGCCGCCGTCGATCAGCAGCTCCGGCACCCCGTAGGTCCACGGCTCGTGGAAATTACCGCCATAGAAGTCGTCCCAGTCGGCCTGGTCGGTGAGGCGGTGATCCGCTCCCGCGTCGATCACCAGCGGGACGTCCGCCAGCTGGTCGGTGTACTGCCCGGACTGACCGTGCGGGAGCGCGAGGAACACGATGTCGTGGCCGGCGAGGATCTCCGGCGTGGTGTCCTGCAGCGTGAGGTGGGTCAGCGAACGCAGGTGCGGCTGATGCAGAGCGAGGGGTTGACCGGCGTTCGAGTGGGCCGTCACCGTACGGATCTCGATGTCCGGATGGCTCGCGAGCAGGCGCAGAATCTCGCCACCCGCGTAGCCGGATGCGCCGGAGACGGCGACCGAATACGTCATGTTTCTACCTTAAAGTCAGCGGAACTGGGGCCAGAGAGGCGACACCGACGTTCCGCCGCATGCAGACGCGACGAAAGCGGGGTCGCCTAGATTCGGCGTCCCGCCTGACGTCGCCGCGCCACGACGCTCGTGACGAGCGTGATGCGGGTGAGCGTCTGCGACATAGAGGCCATGCTAGCGCTCCCTGCCATGTCGCCAGAAATCGGCGTCACTTCGTGACCGCCCGGTTCCTGAGCGAGCGAAGTGAGACGAAGGGGGGTTCGTCTGTGACACCAGGTGTGCGGCCGTGGTTGCGTCCGAAATCCGCCAGCCCCGTGCCGTGGCTCCGTGGTGGAATGAGGGCGACGAAAGGACTCCTCCGATGAGCCGCACTCCCCTTGCCGACCTCCACGTTCCAGGCGCGCCCCTGGTGCTCACTAACGCCTGGGATGCGGTGACAGCCGCCATCGCCGAGCAGGAGGGCGCCCGAGCGGTGGCGACCACGAGTGGCGGTGTCGCGTGGAGCCTCGGATACGCGGACGGCAACGCCGTTCCGATCGACGAGATCGTCGCGGCAACGCGTCGCATCGCGCGGGTGCTCACGGTGCCCCTCACGGTGGATGCGGAGGCCGGCTTTGCGGAGGATGCGGCGGACGCCGCCGCGAACGTCCGGCGCCTCCACGAGGCCGGGGCTGCGGGCGTGAATCTCGAAGACTCGTGGAGTGGCGGATTGCGCGACGCGGGCGACCAGGCGGATCGGCTGCGAGCGGTGCTCGATGCGGCGCCCGATCTCTTCGTGAATGCGCGCACCGATGCCTTCCTGCTCGGTTCCCCGACGGCTCTCGCCGACGCGATCGAGCGCGGCGTGTCATACGCCGCGGCGGGCGCTGGCGCGTTGTTCGTTCCGGGACTCACCGATCTGGACGCCCTGCGGGAACTTGTCGACGCACAGCCGCTGCCTGTCGCGGTGATGGCTTCCGTCGGTGGTCCCAGCGTTGCGGACTTCGCCGGTGTGGGCGTCGCTCGGGTGAGCGTGGGGACGGATCTCGCGGAGGCAGCCCTGCGCACCTTCCGCGAGAGCGCGCGCACGGTGCTCGCGGGATCGGCACTGCCCCTGGCCTCCTCGTCCTACGGCGAACTGAACGGCCTGCTGACACGCGGCTGACTCTGATTCACGTCGCTCGCCGTGTCGCGAGCCGAGGAGTATGCGCCGAATCGAGGACGCCATCGCTGATCGGCTCCTCGACCGAGCGCATTCTCCTGAACCCGGAATCGATACGAAGGATAGGCGACGGGCGGGCACCCATTCAGTGCCCGCCCGTCGCCTTCGCGTGTCAGTCGCGGATCTGCGCGCCGAGGCGCTCCGTGGCGACGGCGACACCGGCGAGCTTCGCCTCGGTGGCCTCGGCCGCAGTGAGCGTGCGGTCGGCGGCCCGGAAGCGCAGCGCAAACGTCAGACTCTTCGAGCCTGCGGCCAGCCCCTCCCCGCGGTAGTCGTCGACCAGGCGCACGGACTCCAGCAGATCGCCCGCGCCCTCGGTCAGCGCGGCGGCCACGGCCCCCGCCGTCACGTCGGAGTCGACGAGCAGCGACACGTCCTGCGTGGCCGCGGGGAACGTGGACAGCGATGCGGCGACGGTGCGCTCGGCAGCAGTGGAAAGCAGCAGGTCCAGATCGACCTCGGCGACGTACACGCGGCCGAGCACATCGGCATCTGCCGATACCTGCGGCAGAACCTCACCGACGTAGCCGACCTCGATGCCCGAGACCGAAAGCACACCGGTGCGACCCGGGTGCAGGGCAGCGCGCTCGCCCTGTGCCACCTCGATGCTCACGCCGGCGGCGACGCCGATGGCGCGCACCGCGTCCAGCGCGTCCACAAGATCGTAGGTCTCGGCGGTCTGTCCGGGCGCTTTGGCGACGCGGTTGCCCGTGAGGAGCACGGCGACATGCCGTGGCTGCGGCGGGATGGAGGCGTTCAGCTCGGCGAGCACCTCATCGCTCGGACGCGCACCCAGCGGCGGGACCGTGTCGGTACCGTACTGCACGCCCTCGACGGGGAGGAACCCCGACCCCGCCTCGAACAGCGCGAGGTCCACGAGACCACGCGACTGGTTGCGGTGCGCCACGGCCAACAGACCCGGAATCAGCGAACGACGCAGGAACGGCGCCGCACCATCGATCGGGTTGGCGAGACGGATCATCGGCACGGGTCCGCCCGTGGCCGAACCGTGCAGCTCGTTGGCGGCCTGCCCGATGAACGGGAAGGACGGTGTCTCCACGAAGCCGGCGGCGGCCAGCGTGTTCGACACCCGACGGCGACCGGTCTGCGCGGCGGTGAAGCCACGACCCGATGGCGGAGTCGGCAGCACGGACGGAATGCGGTCGAGCCCATAGACGCGCGCGACCTCCTCCGCGAGAGTCCACTTGTCGGTCAGGTCGGGACGCCAGGTCGGCGCGGTCACGACCGAGACTGCGTCGTCATCAGTGCGCGCGACCTGCGCACCGATGGCGGTGAGTGCGGAGACGATCTCCTCATCGGAGTACTCGACGCCGATGAGTCCGGAGACGAAGCCGTCGGGCAGCTCGATGCCGACCGACACTACCTCGCCGTTCAGCTGTCCGCCCAGCTCGTCCAGCGTCCCGCCGGCGAGCTCGACCATCAGGTCCGCAGCGCGCCGAGCGGCGACGAAGCTGACCAGCGGGTCGACGCCGCGCTCGAAGCGACGTGACGCCTCGCTCGGCAGCTTGTGCCGACGAGCGCTGCGCGCGATCGAGATGGTGTCGAAGGTGGCCGCCTCGATCAGGACGTTGCGGGTGGTCTCGCTCATCTCGGTGGTCAGCCCGCCCATCACACCGGCAAGGCCCAGCACCTGGGCATCGTCCGTGATGAGGAGGTCCTCGTCGCTGAGCGTGCGCTCCACGCCGTCGAGCGTGGTGAGCTTCTCCCCCGCCGCCGCACGGCGCACGGTGATGCCGCCGGTGAGCTTGTCGAGGTCGTAGCCATGCAGCGGCTGGCCGAGCTCGAGCATCACGTAGTTCGTGATGTCGATGAGCACGCCGAGTGAGCGCATGCCCGCCAGCGACAGGCGCGCGATCATCCATGCCGGAGTCGGCGCCGACGGGTCGACGCCCCGCACCACGCGCGTGACGAACTCGGTCGCGCCGATGTTTCCGCGAATCGGATTGCGGTCATCCACCACCACGGAGAAGCCGGTGCCCGCACCGATCTCCACTGCGGGACGATCCGCCGGGTCGGTGAAGTCGATCCCGGCCGCGAGCGCGTACTCGCGAGCGACACCACGCACCGACAGCGCGTACCCGCGATCCGGTGTGACGTTGATGTCGATGGCCTGATCGTCAAGGCCCAACAGCGCGATCGCGTCAGCGCCCACCGGCGCGTCATCGAGACCCAGCTCAGCCAGACGCAGAATGCCGTTGTGCTCATCGCCGAGTCCGAGCTCCCGCGCCGAAGCGATCATGCCGTCGGACACGTGACCGTAGGTCTTGCGCGCCGCGATGGGGAAGGGCCCGGGAAGGACCGCGCCGGGCAGCGTCACAACGACCTTGTCGCCGGGGAAGAAGTTGCCGGCACCGCAGACGATTCCGTGCACGGCGTCGCCGCCGTCGGCCGCTGACTCACCGTCGGGTGCAACCTGCACCTGGCACCAGCGGATGGTCTTGCCGTTGGACTGCGGTTCTTCCTCGAAGGAGAGCACCTGCCCCACGACGATCGGGCCGGACACGTCGAAGCCGTGCACGTCCTCCTCTTCGAAGCCCACCTTCACGAGGGTCGCCAGGACGTCCTCGGGGGTGGCCTCGGCGGGGACCGCGACGTACTCGCGGAGCCAGGAGAGCGGGATACGCATCAGATCACCATTCCGAACTGCTCGCTGAAGCGGACATCGCCTTCGGCCATGTCACGCATGTCCTGCACGTCGCTGCGGAACATGAGCGTACGCTCGATGCCCATGCCGAAGGCGAAGCCCGAGTACACCTCGGGGTCGATGCCGGCGGCGCGCAGGACGTTGGGGTTCACCATGCCGCACCCACCCCACTCGATCCAGCGGGCGCCGCCCGGGAAGGTGGGGTGCCACAGGTCCAGTTCGGCGCTGGGCTCGGTGAACGGGAAGAAGTTGGTGCGGAATCGGGTCTTCGCCTCCGGCCCGAACAGCACCTTCGCGGCGTGATCGAGCGTGCCCTTGAGGTTCGCCATCGTGATGCCCTTGTCGACGACGAGGCCCTCGAACTGAGTGAAGACCGGCAGGTGCGTGGCGTCGAACTCGTCGGTGCGGTAGACCCGCCCCGGGCACAGCACGTAGATGGGCACTTCGCGGTCGAGCATCGAGCGCACCTGCACGGGACTGGTGTGCGTGCGCATCACGAGGTGGTGATCAATGGGGTCGACGAAGAACGTGTCCTGCATCTGGCGTGCCGGGTGGTCGACATCGAAGTTCAGCGCGTCGAAGTTGAACCACTCGTGCTCGAGCTCGGGGCCCTCCGCAATCTCCCATCCCATGCCGACGAAGATGTCGCTGACCTCGTCCTGCAGCAGCGTGAGGGGGTTGCGCGCACCCGTGGCGCGGCGAGATCCGAGCGCGGTGATGTCCACACGCTCGGCTTCGAGCTTGGCTGCGGTCTCCGCGGCCTCCAGCTCCTGTTCGCGGGCCACGAGCGCCTGCGTCACAGCTCCGCGAGCCTGACCCACGAGCTTGCCGAACGCGGCCTTATCAGCCGGGGCGACGGAGCGCATCGCGGCGTTGAGGGCGGCCAGCGGCGACCCCTCGCCCTGATGAGCAGCACGGACGGTCTTGAGCGTGGCGGTGTCGGGCGCGGCCGCGATGGCGGCGAGAGCGTCCGTCACGGCGGCGTCGACCGCTTCAGGAGTGATCACGGGAGATTCAGACACGTTTTCCAGTCTACTGGCGGGCGTCCGACACCAGAGACGGCCCCGGGCATCGCCCGAGGCCGTCTCTGTGTTCACATCCGCTCAGATCTGCGGGGGTGTGTTCCCCTGGTCGTACTTGCCCGAGCGTGACTGCAGGCCGATCACTTCGGTCGTGGTTCCCTCGTGCTGGAGCGCCGGGTTCCCACCGGTGCCCTCCGCATCGGACACCAGTGCGCGCTGTCGGCGAGCCATGCGCGTCTCAACGAACTTCGCGATACCGGAGAGGATCAGACACATCGAGATGTAGATGGCAGCGACCACGAGTCCGGCCTGCAACAGGGGACGTCCCGGCTGCGAGGACAGGTACTTGGCGTAGTAGAGCAGCTCCGGGTACGTGATGATGAAGCCGAGCGCCGTGTCCTTCAACGTCACGACGAGTTGCGCGATGATCACGGGGAGCATGTTGCGCACGGCCTGCGGAAGCAGAATCAGGGCCATCACGCCGGACTTGCGGAGACCGATCGCGTAACCGGCCTCCTTCTGTCCGCGCGGGAGCGCCTCGACGCCAGCACGCAGAGCCTCTGCCAGAACGGAGCCGTTGTAGAGCACGAGGCCGAGAACGACGGCCATGTACGGCTCCATCTTGAACGGGATGCCCGGAATGGAGTTGATGCCGTAGAAAAACAGCATCATCATCACCAGCACGGGGATCGCGCGGAACAGCTCGGTGATCCATGTGACGGGCAGGCGCACCCAGGTGTGATCGCTGAGGCGACCGATCGCCAGCACGAAACCGAGCACCAGGCTGCCGACGGCGGCAGCCAGGAACGCACTGACGGTTGCCCACAGCGCGTCCAGAATCCCCTTCCACACTGCGGTGTAGGTGAAGATCTGCCACTTCGCCGCGGCGAACTGGCCACTGTCGGCGAAGCGGTAGATGATGAACGCGAGAATCCCGGCGACCACCACCACCGTCGCCACCCCGATGAGCCGATTGCGCAGCACTGCGCGGGGACCGGGGACGTCGTAGAGGACGGACGTACTCATCGTGCCACCTTCCACTTCTTCTCCATGCGGTTCTGCACCCAGCTGAGGCCCAGCACGAGGATCACGAACACGACGGCGACCCACAGCAGGATCTCCAGCATCGTTCCGGGACGATCACCGCTATCGGCCACGGTCGCTCGCAGCGCTGCGAGGTCCTTGATGCTGAATCCGGCGGCGATGGTGGTGTTCTTCAGTAGGGCGATGAACACGCTCATCATCGGTGGCAGCACCGAGCGGAACGCCTGCGGAAGCACGATGAGTGCCATCACCTTGCCGAACGGGAGACCGATGGCTCGAGCCGCTTCCGCTTGACCGACCGGCACCGTGTTGATGCCAGCGCGAAGCACTTCGGCCACATACGTCGCCGTGTAGATACCAATGGCGATGATCGGGAGAACGATCTGAGGCAGCGCGGGCAGGTCGAGCTTGGGGTACCCGAAGACGAAGAAGAAGAAGACCAGCGTCAGCGGGGTATTGCGGATGATGTTGACGTACACGGTGCCGACCCCGCGCGCGATGGGCACCGGGGAGACGCGCATCGCACCGACGATGAAGCCGAGCACGAGAGCGATCGCCCCACCCGCGAGGAAGAGGATCAGGGTGTTCCCGATCGCCTCTCCCCACAGATCGGCATTGCCGAGGATGGCATCCACTGCCACTCCTTTCGAAGGCACCGCGGCCGTCGCCTCGGGGACGACGGCCGCGGCGCAGGTGGATTACTTCTCGACCTTGGGCTGCTCGACCGTGAGTCCGGTCGCTCCGAGGTTGTTGTCGTAGATCTTCTGCCAGACGTCGTTGCCGTCCGTGAACATCGTGTTGACGAAGTCCTGCAGCGCGGTGTCGCCCTTGGGCAGGCCCACGCCGTACTTCTCCGTCGTGAAGGGCTCGCCCACGACCTTCAGCTCGTCCGGGTCCTGCGCGGCGTAGCCCAGCAGAATGGCCTGGTCGGTGGTGACCACATCGACGGTCTTGTCGATCAGCTGGTCGACACAGGCCGAGTAGAGGTCGAGACCCACGGCGGTGGCTCCGGGGTAGTTGGCCTCGATGTTCTGCAGCGGCGTGGAACCGGTTGCAGAACACACCTTCTTGCCGTCGAGGTCCTTCTCGCTCTTGATGGTGTCATCATCGGCGCGCACCAGCAGACCCTGACCGGTGATGAAGTACGGCCCGGCGAACGCGATCTGCTCCTTGCGCTTGTCGGTGATCGAGTAGGTGCCGACGTAGTAGTCGATGTCACCGTTGACCAGCGACTGCTCGCGGTTAGCGGATGCGATCGCCTTGAACTCGATCTTGCCCTCGTCAAAGCCGAGCGAGGCCGCGATCCAGCGGGCGATGTCGACGTCGAAGCCGCTGCGCTCGCCGGTGGCGGCGTCCTTGTAGCCGAGACCGGGCTGATCTTCCTTGACGCCGATGACGACCTTGTCGGCCTTCGTAATCTTGTCGAACGTCGGGGAGCCCTCGAGCTTGACGTCGGTGGCGACAGTCCACGGCGTGGACGACGCAGCGCCCTCGTCGGAGCCACCGGTGGACCCGCCCGTGGAGCCCGTGGGCGAGCCGCTGTTGCAACCCGTGAGAGCGATGGCGGCGACGGCGATACCGCCGAGTGCCGCGAGAATACGTGCCTTGGACATGTGTTCCTCCTTGTTCGGTACGTGTTCGGGGGACGTTGAGTCAGTGAGTGAGGAGCTTGGAGAGGAAGTCCTTCGCCCGATCCGTCTGCGGATTCGTGAAGAACTCCTCCGGGGTGGCTTCCTCGAGGATGCGACCGTCCGCCATGAAGACGACGCGGTCGGCAGCCTTGCGGGCGAAGCCCATCTCGTGCGTGACGACGATCATCGTCATGCCGCTGGCGGCCAACTCGATCATCACGTCGAGGACCTCGTTGATCATCTCCGGGTCCAGGGCGCTGGTCGGCTCATCGAAGAGCATGACCTTCGGCTGCATGGCGAGAGCGCGAGCGATCGCGACACGCTGCTGCTGTCCGCCGGAGAGCTGGGCCGGAAGCTTCGCCGACTGCTGGTCGACGCCCACGCGGCGAAGGAGCTCGTGCGCTTCCTTCTCGGCGTTGGCCTTGCTCACTCCCTTCACCTGGATGGGCCCGAGCGTGACGTTCTCGAGGATCGTCTTGTGCGCGAAGAGGTTGAAGGACTGGAAGACCATTCCCACATCGGCTCGCAGCTTCGCGAGCGCTTTGCCCTCCGCGGGCAGCGGCTGACCGTCGATCGCGATCGTTCCGCTGGTGATCGTCTCGAGACGATTGATCGTGCGGCAGAGCGTCGATTTTCCGGAGCCCGAGGGGCCGATGATCACGACCACTTCTCCCCTATTGACCGTGAGATCGATGTCCTTGAGCGCGTGGAAGTCGCCGTAGTGCTTCTGCACGTCCGTGACGACGACGAGCGGTTCACCTGTGTGTGGCATGGAGTCCACCTTGTCAGCACGACGCCTGTCGCGGGGACTGTTTACCGAGGCGTTATGTGAGAGGTTTCTCATTTAAACGGGCTCACGACCAGTGGATTGTCGATCTCGATGCGACACGTCACGATCGCGGGGCCCGCCTGCCGTTTGCTATGGCAAATGCGGTCTCGCCAACAGCGGCATGGGTCCGGTCACGGGTTTACGCCACCGCGCCCTCCGGAAAGACGAGAACTCCCAGCAAGATGAGAGGTCTCTCATCTTGAACGCTCAAATTGGTGCCGAAGCGGCGTGTCGCGAGCGTCAAGAACGCTGAGCGAAGGCGCTCTCGTACAGACAGACGCTGGCAGCTGTCGCGAGGTTGAGCGACTCGGCCCGGCCGAAGATCGGCAGACGCAGCGCGGTGTCGGCGAGAGCGACCGCCTCGTCGTCCAGCCCGCGGGCCTCGTTTCCGAAGAGCCAGGCCGTGGGCCGCGCCAGGACCCCCTGCGCGCGAGCGGCGAGCAGATCGTCGCCCTTCACATCGGCGGCGATCACCGTGAGGCCTGCGTCATGCGCGAGCGAGACCACCTCGGGAAGAGCCGCATTGAAGGCGACCGGGAGGTGGAAGAGGGAACCTGTGGTCGATCGGACGACCTTGGGGTTGTACGGATCCACCGTGCGTCCGGTGAGTACGACGGCGTCAGCTCCTGCAGCGTCGGCGGCTCGGATGATGGTGCCCAGGTTTCCGGGGTCACGGACCTGCTCGCAGATGGCGATCAAACGAGGACCAGCGGCGAACACCTCACGCAATGACACATGGTGCTGCCGGGCAACAGCGACCACCCCCTGCGGCGTGACGGTGTCGGCCATCGCGGCCAGCACGGAATCGCGCGCGTAGGTCACGGAGATGCCGGCGTGCTCCGCACTCACCCGAAGGTCAGCGTGCTTCTCCCACGCGGCAGGCGTGGCGTAGAGATCCTCGATCGACTCCGGCGCGTAGGCGAGAACCTCGCGGACGGCCTGCGGCCCTTCCAACAGGTACAACCCGGTCTCGGTGCGGGCGCTGCGCTTGGTCAGCTTCGCGACCGCGCGGACGCGGGGCGAGCGGGGGTTCTCGAGCACGGATCCAGTCTAGGCAGTGGTGGTGCCGTCGCGCGAAACAGCGATCACCGTGACGGAGAACGAGACAGGGCGCCCTCCCGAAGGAGGACGCCCTGTGCAGTGCGTGAGCTTACGCGGCCGACTTCGGCGCGTTCACATCGGTGGGCAACGCAGCCTTGGCGGTCGCGACCAGCGAAGCGAAGGTCGCCTGCTCGTTGACGGCCAGCTCGGCCAGCATGCGACGGTCAACCTGCACACCCGCGAGGCCGAGGCCCTGGATGAAGCGGTTGTACGTCATGCCGTTGGCGCGAGCCGCAGCGTTGATGCGCTGGATCCACAGGCGGCGGAAGTCGCCCTTGCGCTTGCGACGGTCACGGTACGCGTAGACCAGCGAGTGGGTGACCTGCTCCTTGGCCTTGCGGTAGAGGCGCGAACGCTGACCGCGGTAACCGGATGCGCGCTCGAGAATAACGCGACGCTTCTTGTGGGCGTTTACTGCCCGCTTGACACGTGCCATGTCTGTATTTTCCTAACTAGTACCGGGCGCGTTTCAGCGGCCGAGAAGCTTCTTGACGGCCTTGACGTCAGCCTTGGCGAGGACCTGGTCCTGGTTCAGGCGACCCTTGCGGCTGCTGGACTTGACCTCGAGCTTGTGGCGCATACCCGCCTGCTGCTTCATGATCTTGCCGCTGCCGGTGACCTTGAAGCGCTTCTTGCTGCCCGAGTGGGTCTTCTGCTTCGGCATCTTTCTTCCTTACTGGTTACGCCCGCGCGGGCGTGGTTGCATCGCCACGAGGGCGGGGTCTGGGAACTTACTCGGCCTCAGGCGCGGGAGTGCCCGCAACCTTGTCGGCCGTCTTCGCGTCGCGAGCGGCCTGCTTGGTCGCTGCGCGCTGGGCATTCTGCTCCGCCTTGGCATCGGACTTGTTGCGATGCGGGGCGATCACCATCACCATGTTGCGGCCGTCGATGGTCGGGTTGGACTCGACCGTTCCGAACTCTGCCACATCCTCCGCGAACTTGCGGAGCAGGCGCACACCCTGATCGGGACGCGACTGCTCACGTCCGCGGAAGAGGATCATCGCCTTGACCTTGTCGCCAGCCTTGAGGAAGCCTTCAGCGCGCTTGCGCTTGGTCTCGTAGTCGTGACCATCGATCTTCAGACGGAAGCGGACTTCCTTGAGGACTGTGTTGGCCTGATTGCGACGTGCTTCCTTGGCCTTCTGAGCGGCTTCGTACTTGAACTTCCCGTAGTCCATGATCTTGACGACGGGAGGCTTCGAGTTGGGTGCCACCTCGACCAGGTCGAGGTCGGCCTCCTGTGCCAGGCGCAGCGCAACCTGAATGGCGACAACGCCAATCTGCTCGCCAGCGGGTCCGACGAGTCGGACCTCCGGAACACGGATGCGCTCGTTGGTGCGGGGATCGCTGATGCGGAACTCCTCTGCCTATGGTTTCTGTGAGCCACCACGACACGAGGGTTCGAATCGCGGGCGGAGTGATTCCATCTCCACCCGCAGGCGTTGTACACGCCGGCTTCGTGCGCTCAAGCCACCTCTGCGAAACAGAGGCGGAGCGCAAGACCCGGTAGCCTGGAACGGCAAGCGCGGGTGGGAATGAATCCACTTTCGTTCAGGGCAGAAGCCCCGAAGCCCGTACAAGTCTATCAGAGAGTGACACGTGAATACGATTCCCGTCGATCCGGTCCGCGATGACGGCGCTGAGCGCCAGGCCCGTTGGGAGGCGGAGGAGGCTGCCGCCGCGTCCGCGAGCCGTGACATCGCCGACGTCCCCGCCGTCGAGGTCATCACCACCACGGCCGTGCATCTGCTCAGCGCCGCCGCCGTGAAGACCGGTCTGGCCGACGATCCCAACCACCAGACGGATCTGGATGAGGCCCGCAAGCTCATCAACGCGCTGGCCGGCCTTGTGACCGCCGCAGCCCCCGACATCAGCGACATGCATGCCCGTTCGCTGCGCGACGGCCTGCGTTCGGTGCAGCTGGCCTTCCGTGAGGCCTCCCCCATCCCCGATCCGATCGGCCAGGGCCCCGGCGAGAAGTACACCGGTCCGGTGAACTGACACCCCACCCGAGAAACCCAAGCAAGTCCGAGAAACCCTGCAACGCGGGGTTTCTCGGCCTTGCTTGGGTTTCTCGCGGTGAGGATCCGGTGTCAGGGGGCGCGGCGGAGGCGGACGGAGAGGGAGTCGGCGAGCGTCGCCATCCGATCGTCGGCGGCCCAGCGCTGCACGAGGCGCTGCAGCACCGCGTCGAGCTCATGCTGGTCGAGTCCGTCCATGAGCTGCAGGGTGATCACGAGTTCGGGGCCGCGCAGGCGCGCCTCGGGATCCCCGGCGGACACGGTCGCATCGATCACCGCGAGTTCCGTTCCCACGGACTCCTGGAGCGCGGTGAACACCTCGGGCGACTGCGGGCTCGGCGTCCACGGCTGCTCCTGCGCGATCGCCCAGACCGCGGGACGACGCACGACGAACTCCGTCGGAGAGGTCGGGTCGATCACGATCAGCTCGGTTCCATCCGACGCGGCTGACACCGCAGCACGCAGCCCGGCCACGGGAATCGGTCGGGCCTGCGGATCCCACGCGCTCAGCGTCGCGACGCTGGAGAAGACCGGAAGCACGGTGCGGCCATCGGGCGCCGCCACCGTGATGAGCGACAGCTCCTGCGTCTTGTCCACGGTCAGACCGGTCGGCCCGACGCCCTCGTCACCCTTCTCGGCAACAAGGGGAACCAGCACGCGCGCCTGGCGCAGCGCGTCGATCACGTCTTCCTGGCGCGCCGATCCATCACGGAACCCACGTAGGGCCGCGTCGAGTCGCGGATCAGCCGAGCCATCGTCGGCGGCGTTCGCGTTCTCCTCGAACCGACGCCCCTCCCAGGGAACGCCGGCGGAGTCGCCGATGTTACGCGCCGGCGACATCCAGCGCCTCGGCCAGCGTGAATGCACCCGCGTACAGCGCCTTGCCCACGATCGCACCCTCGACGCCCAGCGGAACGAGTTCACGCAGCGCGGCGATGTCATCCAGGCTCGACACGCCGCCGGAGGCGACGATCGGCTTCGGCGTGCGCTGGGTCATCTCGCGCAGCAGCTCCAGGTTCGGGCCGCGCAGCGTCCCGTCCTTGGTCACATCGGTGACGACGTAACGGCTGCAGCCGGCGTCTTCCAGGCGGTCCAGGACCTCCCAGAGGTCACCGCCGTCCTGCGTCCAGCCGCGCGCGGCGAGCGTCGTGCCGCGCACGTCCAGCCCGACCGCGATCGCGTCCCCATAGCGGGCGATCACGTCGGCGGCCCACTCGGGGTTCTCCAGCGCTGCGGTGCCGAGGTTGATGCGAGTCGCCCCGCTCTCGAGCGCCGCCTCCAGCGAGGCGTCGTCGCGGATGCCACCCGAGAGCTCGATGCTCACGCCGCGCAGCGAGCGGATCACCTTGCGAAGGATCGCCGTGTTGTTGCCGCGCCCGAAGGCGGCGTCCAGGTCCACGAGGTGCACCCACTCGGCACCCTGGTCAGCCCAGGCGAGTGCGGCGTCGATGGGGTCGCCGTAGCTGGTCTCCGAGCCGGCCTCACCCTGGGTCAGGCGCACCGCCTTGCCATCGGCGACGTCGACGGCGGGGAGCAGCGTGAGTGCGGGGGTGGACGCGAAGTCGTTCATTTTATCCTCGTGTACGGCGGTCACAACAGGTTCAGAGACTAGTCCGGGCAAGACTGCCGATCCAATTCGCGAGCAGCCGGATTCCGGCATCGCCCGATTTCTCGGGGTGGAACTGGGTCGCCGACAGCGGGCCGTTCTCCACGGCCGCCAGGAAGCGATCGCCATGCGTGGACCAGGTGAGCTGCGGTTTCGGGAAGCTTCCGTAGACCTCCAGCGGCCAGTCCTTCGCCGCATAGGAATGCACAAAATAGAAGCGCTCGTCCTCGATACCGCGGAACAGCACCGAGTCTTCCGGAGCCTCCACCGTGTCCCATCCCATGTGCGGAAGCACCGGGGCGTCAAGCTCGGTGACCGTCCCCGGCCATTCGTCGAGTCCGTCCGCTTCGATCCCGCGCTCGATCCCGCGCTCGAACAGCACCTGCATGCCGACACAGATGCCGAGCACGGGCCGGCCTCCCGCGAGACGGCGTCCGATCAGCTCGTGGGCCCGCTGAGCCCGCAGCGCCTCGGCCACCGCAGCGAAGGCACCGACGCCCGGGACGACCAGACCGTCCGCGTCGAGCACCAGCGCGCGATCCTTGGTCAGCCGGGCATCCGCCCCTGCCGCCTCGAGCGCCTTGACCGCGGAGTGGACATTGCCGGAGCCGTAGTCCAGAACCGCAACGACGGGGCGTGTTTCGGCGCTCATAGCGCGCCCTTGGTGCTCGGAATGCCGTCGACCAGCGGGTCGAGGGCCTTGGCCCGACGGAACGCCCGCGCGAAGGCCTTGAACTCCGCTTCCGCGATGTGGTGCGGGTCTCGTCCCGAAACGACGTTCACGTGAACGGTGAGACCAGCATTGAACGCGATGGCCTCGAAGACGTGCCGCACCAGCGATCCGGTGAAGTGCCCCCCGATGAGGTGGAACTCGTACCCGTCGGGCTCCCCGGTGTGCACGAGGTAGGGACGTCCGGAGATGTCGACGACCGCCTGCGCCAGCGCCTCGTCCAGCGGAACGAGGGCGTCGCCGTAGCGGGCGATGCCGCTCTTGTCGCCGAGCGCTTCGCGAATTGCCTGACCCAGCACGATCGCGACGTCCTCCACGGTGTGGTGCGCGTCGATA
Source organism: Microbacterium sp. ZW T5_56 (assembly GCF_044987425.1). Taxonomy (NCBI): domain Bacteria; kingdom Bacillati; phylum Actinomycetota; class Actinomycetes; order Micrococcales; family Microbacteriaceae; genus Microbacterium; species Microbacterium sp. ZW T5_56. The sequence goes on from NZ_JBJDRI010000040.1 coordinate 26,871, forward strand.
TCGGTGTCGCCGTGGGCGCGCACCGTGAGGTCCGTGAGCGAGTGCTTCGCGAACGCCGTCAGCAGGTGGTTGAAGAACGGCACCGAGGTGTCGATGCTGCTCTGCCCCGTGCCGTCGAGGTCGAGCTCGAGCTCGACGGTGGACTCGCTGGTCGCCCGCTCGCGACGAGCGGTGCGGTGGGTGGTGAGGTCGGCGGTCATGTCAGGCTCCCAGTGAGGCGAGGGCGTCGAGGAATGCAGTGGTCTCATCCTCGGTGCCGGCGCTGACGCGCAGGGTCCCGGGGATTCCGACGTCGCGGATCAGCACGCCCTGGTCGTAGAGCGCCTGCCACGTGGCCGCGGGATCGGCGACCCCACCGAACAGGATGAAGTTGGTCCAGGACGGCGAGGGCTCGTAGCCGAGGGCCTCGAGCGTAGCGAACATGCGATCGCGCTGGACGACGATCTCGTCGACCATCGCGAGCATCTCGTCGGCGTGCTGGAGGGCAGCCAGCGCCGCGGCCTGCGTGATCGCGCTCAGGTGATACGGCAGGCGGACGAGGCGGAGCGCGTCGATGAAAGCGGGATCGGCGGCGAGGTACCCGACACGCGCTCCGGCGAACGCGAACGCCTTGCTCATCGTGCGCGACACCGCGAGCCGCGGACGCCCTTCGAGGAGCGTCAAGGCACTGGGCTGGTCATGCGGCGCGAACTCCCCGTACGCCTCATCGACGACGACAATGCCGTCCGTGGCGTCGTAGACCCCTTCGACCACGTCCAAGCTCAGCGGCGTTCCGGTCGGGTTGTTGGGCGAGCAGAGCAGCACGATGTCGGGTGCGGCTTCGCGGACCTGCGCGGCGGCGGACTCGGCCGTCAGGGTGTAGTTCGCGCCGCGCTCCCCCACCGCCCACGTCGCACCGGTTCCGCGAGCGAGGAGACCGTACATCGAGTAGGTCGGGCCGAAGCCGTATACCGTGCGTCCCGGCCCGCCGAAGGCCTGCATGATGTGCTGGAGGACCTCGTTCGACCCGTTTGCCGCCCAGATCTGGTCGGCGCTCAGGCCGTGACCGAGATACTTCGCAAACCCCTCGCGAAGAGCCGTGAACTCACGATCCGGGTAGCGGTTGACGTCGCGGATGATGAGCGAGATGGCATCGATGATCCCGCTTGCCACGTCATCGGGAATCGGATGCGTGTTCTCGTTGACGTTGAGCGCGACCGGAAGAGCAGCCTGCGGGGCGCCGTAGGGCGTCATCCCGCGTAGATCATCACGAAGGGGAAGGTCACCGAGAGAGGCAGTCACCGCTCCATGCTAGGCCGCGAAGGGCCGTGGCGCCGATTCGGAACTGTCATGATCCGACACGGCTCCCCACCATCAGACGCTCGGCCCCTCCCGACGACACCAGAAACGACGAAGCCGGCCCGCGCAAGAGAGAGAGAAAGAGGCGCGGACCGGCTGGATCTGGATCTGGACGAGGGACCGCACCCCGGGGCCATGCCGACGCATGTGCCGGCGAGCACGCCCCAGCGTGCGAACTCCTCAGGTCTGATACCTACTCAGCGTCGAAATAGGAGCTCGGGATCGCGAGCGTCTGCCCTGCCGACAGCGCGTCCGTGTGCAGGTTGTTGAGGCGAGAGATCTCGGCAACCACATCACGCGGGTCTGCCTCCGGTGCCACCGTGGTGGCAATGCTCCACAGTGAGTCGCCGGGCATGACGGAGATGTTCGTGAACGTGCCCGCCGGGGCACCGGCCTCATGAGAGGCGATCGCCGAACCGCCGCTCAGGACAGCGACCGCGATCACCGCGATGAGCGGAAGGCTCGCAAGGAAGGTGAGCACGCGACGACCGCGCGCGGTGATGCGCAGACGCGTGCGCGGCGAGGTCTGCGACGACGATGCCGACGTGAAACGCGGTGCCGGCGAGGCGGTGATGCCGGTGGCGATGCTGATGGTGCTCATGTTCTGTCCTCCCTCTCTCGGTATGGTTCGCATCCGGGCCTCGGCCGGGAGGGCCGGATGCGAACCTACGTACCGAATATATGTTCGATGTACGAATCCGTCAACCCGTTTTTCGAATCCCGGCTGATCGAAATCAGCGACACGCTCGAACAAAAGTCCTCGGATCACTCGAAACTCGGATACGGTTTCGATACGCACAGCACACCACGGACCACCGACATTGGCGTTTTCGCCCGAAGGAGCAAGGACATGAGCGAGGCATCCGGCCCCGACACCACGCTGGAGAGCGGCCCCGCGACAGGCTCCGATCGCCCCGTGGAGAGCACCGGACGCACCGGTACCCGACGCCGTCGGAGTCTCAGCGAGAAGCAGCTCGCCATCCTGGAGGTCATTCAGCGCTCCATCGCGCGCAACGGCTATCCGCCGAGCATGCGCGAGATCGGTGACGCGGTGGGCCTGAAGTCACTGTCCAGCGTCACGCACCAGCTGGGCCAGCTCGAGCTCAGCGGATACCTGCGTCGCGATCCGGGCAAGACCCGCGCGATGGAGGTGCTGATCGATCTGCCGGGTACGGCCGCCGAGAACCCCGCAGACGCGATGACCCCGGTGGGCGATGCGGCACTGGTCCCGCTGGTCGGACAGATCGCAGCCGGTGTGCCGATCACGGCGGACCAGCAGGTCGAGGAGATCTTCCCGCTGCCGCGTCAGCTCGTGGGCAAGGGCGAGCTGTTCATGCTGAAGGTGAACGGCGAGTCGATGATCGATGCCGCCATCTGCGACGGTGACTGGGTTGTGGTGCGCGTGCAGAACGATGCCGACAACGGAGACATCGTGGCCGCGATGCTCGACGGCGAGGCCACGGTCAAGACCTTCCGCCGTCGCGACGGCCACACCTGGCTCCTCCCCCGCAACACCGCGTTCGAGCCCATCCTCGGTGATGAGGCGACGGTCCTCGGCAAGGTCGTCGCCGTGCTCCGCGCCATCTGACCCCGCGACCAAACGCCCGAGGCCCCCGGATCTGAGATCCGGGGGCCTCGGGCGTTTGCCAGGTCAGGCGCTGATGCCGACACGGACGTTCTTCGTCGCCGCCACCAGGTTGCGCAGCGACTCCACCGTCTCGTCGTAGCCACGGGTCTTCAGACCACAGTCCGGGTTCGCCCACACGAGCTGGTGCGGCAGAACGTCCACGGCGCGCTGCAGGATGGCCTGCTGCTCCTCCACGGACGGCACGCGCGGCGAGTGGATGTCCCAGACACCCGGGCCGACGCCGTGCGGGAAGCCGGAGTCGCGAATGTCGTCGATCACGTCGCCGCGGCTGCGCGCCGCCTCGATCGAGGTGACATCGGCATCGAGCGCCGTGATCGCGTCGATCACGACGGAGAACTCCGAGTAGCACAGGTGCGTGTGGATCTGCGTCGCGTTGTGTGCACCGGCCGTCGCGAGACGGAAGGAGCCCACCGACCAATCCAGGTACGGCGCCTGGTCCTCGGCCTTCAGCGGCAGAAGCTCGCGCAGGGCGGGCTCGTCCACCTGGATGATCTTGATGCCGGCGTTCTCGAGGTCGGTGATCTCGTCGCGCAGCGCGAGACCGACCTGGTTCGCGGTCTCGGCCAGCGGCTGGTCGTCGCGGACGAAGGACCACGCCAGGATGGTCACGGGTCCCGTGAGCATGCCCTTCACGTGCTTCTCGCTCAGGGACTGCGCGAACTCGGCCCAACGCACCGTCATCGGGGCCGGACGCGACACATCGCCCCACAGGATCGACGGACGCGTTGCACGCGAGCCGTACGACTGCACCCAGCCGTTCTGCGTCACGGCGAAGCCGTCCAGCAGTTCGGCGAAGTACTGCACCATATCGTTACGCTCGGCCTCGCCGTGCACCAGCACGTCGATGTCGAGGTCGTGCTGGAGGTCGATCACGCGAGAGATCTCGTCGCGGAGGAAGCCCTCGTAGGCGGCGTCGTCGATCTCGCCCTTGGCGTGCGCGGCACGAGCACGACGGATGTCACCGGTCTGCGGGAACGATCCGATCGTCGTGGTGGGCAGGACCGGAAGGCCCAGGGCCGCGGTCTGCTCCGCGACGCGCTCCTCCTCGTTGCCGCGCTCGAAGTCGACGGCGGCGAGGCCGGCGGTACGAGCACGGACGGCGTCCACGCGAACGCCCGGCGCGCCTGCACGATCGGCCAGCGCGGCCGTCGCGGCATCGAGCTCCGCGGCAATCGCGTCGCGGCCGTCAACGAGTCCGCGCGCGAGCACCTCAACCTGCTGGACCTTCTGGTCGGCGAACGCCAGCCAGGAGCGGAGCCGCTCATCGAGCTGCTCCTCATCGGCCACATCGTGCGGAACGTGCTGCAGGGACGTCGACGTTCCCACCGAGACCTGCGCCGCGCCAAGACCGCGGGCGGCCTCCAGCTTGTCGAAGGCGGCGGCGAGATCGCCCCGCCAGATGTTGCGGCCGTCGACCACACCGGCGACCAGGACCTTGGTCTCCAGACCGGCGACCGGCGCCAGCAGCGACCCACGAGTGAGGTCGATGGCGAGCGCCTCGACGGGAGCCGCGGCCAGGACGCTCCACGCCTCGGCCGAGAGCTGCGCGTAGCCGGAGGCGACCAGGATCTGCGGGCGACCGGCAGCCGCACCCAGCACCGCATAGGCACGCTCGGCAGCGGCGGCGAGCTCGGCGTCGGAGTACGGCAGGCTCTGGCTGACCAGGGCCGGCTCGTCCAGCTGAACCCACTCGGCACCAGCGGCACGGAGAGAGGCGAGCAGCTCGACGTACACCGGCAGCAGGTCCTCCAGGCGCTCCAGCGGACGGTAGTCCGCCCCAGCCTCATCGGAGGCCTTCGCGAGTGCGAGGAAGGTCACCGGGCCGACGAGCACCGGACGCGTGGTGAACCCGTCTTCGCGCGCTTCGGCCACCTGCTGTGCGAAGCGGTCGGACGAGAGCGAGAAGGCGGTCTCCGGACCGATCTCGGGCACGAGGTAGTGGTAGTTGGTGTCGAACCACTTCGTCATCTCCAGGGGGGCGTGCTCACCCACGCCGCGCGCCGCCGTGAACAGGGCGTCGAGCCCGAACGAGCCGTCCGCACCGCGAAGGTCCTGGAAGCGGGTCGGAAGGGCGCCGACCGCCACGGTCAGATCGAGCACCTGGTCGTAGTAGGAGAAGGACTCCGGGATCGACGAGTCCTCACGGCCGAGGCCGAGGTCGGCCAGGCGACGACGCGTGGCGGCGCGCAGCTCCGCCGCCGTGCTCTCCAGCTCCTCGACGCTGCTCTTTCCCGCCCAGTGCGCCTCCACGGCTCGCTTGAGCTCGCGGCGGCGTCCGATGCGCGGGTAGCCGAGGATCGTCCCGGCGGGGAAAGCGGTCATCGTGCAGTCTCCTTATGTGAGGTGAGGATGCCGGCCTCGCGAAGCACCGCGAGAACCGTGTCGTGATTGTTGAACGCGTAGAGATGGACCCCGGGGGCACCGCCATCGACAACGGCGCGCGCGAGCTTGGCGGCGTAGGCCACGCCGAGCTCACGCTGGCCTTCAGGCGTCGGCTCGATCTCGAGGCCAACGATCAGCTCGCCCGGGATGTCCTCGCCGGTGAGCTCGAGAACGCGGCGGAGTCGCTGCGGGGAGGTGATCGGCATGATGCCGGGAAGGATGGGGATGGTGACTCCGGCTTCGCGCGCACGGATCACGAAACCGAGGTAGTCCTCCGGGTGGAAGAAGAGCTGGGTGATGGCGAGCGTCGCGCCGGCCGCCTGCTTGGCGAGCAGCGCATCGATGTGCTCGCGCGGGAATCGCGACCGCGGATGGCCGTTGGGGAAGGCGGCCACGGCGATGTCGACCCGCTGGCGCGGATCCACACGCGCCGCCCCCGGCAGACCCGGGAGGTCGGCTTCCACGTAGGGCGCGCGCTCCGCCTGGACTCGGTCGATGAGCTGCACCAGCTGGGCGGCGGATTCCAGATCGCCCTCGAAGGCGTCCGCTTCGGTCATGCCGGCCGGAAGGTCGCCGCGGAGGGCCAGGAAGCTGCGGATGTCGGCGTCGAGGAACTCGCGGATGAGCGTCGCGGCGCCGGAGTAGGTGTTGCCCACGCAGGTGAGGTGGGCCAGCGGCTCGACGGTGGTGTGCTGGCGGATGTACTTCAGAACATCAAGCGAGCGGCCGCCCACCGAGCCGCCGGCACCGTAGGTGACCGAGATGAACCGGGGGCCCGCAGCAGCGAGGGCCTGGATGGTCGTCTCCAACGCCTCCCGCGACTGCTCAGTGCGCGGCGGGTACAGCTCGAAGGAGAACGGTACGGAGGAGGTGGTACAGGACATCGGTCAATCTCGGTGAGTGGGGACGGATGGCGGGCCCCTCCGCACCGTCGCTGGACTCCGCGGCGGTGGGTCAAAGATAGGTCACGATCACAGGGGCATCGAAATGGGTGTGACGTCGTGTGTCGACGGTGTGACGTCATGTGTCAGGACGCTGTTGTGTGGCGCCTCTCGGCCCCTCGGCGGGGCCCCGTCAATGTCCGTGCCGGCGAGTAGGGTCGAGTCATGAGCGAGACCCTCCCCTTTGGAACCTGGCCGTCGATCATCACTGCCGCAGACGTCGCCGCGGCCGCGCCGCGGTATGACGGAGCCACTTTCGTGGGCGATGAGGTGTGGTGGGCGCAGTCCATTCCCGCCGAGGGCGGACGAATGGCGATCTACCGCGAGGGTGACACCGCTCCCCTGCTGCCGTCGCCGTGGAGCGCTGGTTCTCGGGTGCACGAGTACGGCGGCGGGGCGTGGGCGGCGACCGATGCCGGCGACCTGCTCTTCGTGGAGAAGAGCGACCAGCGGATCTACCTGCTTGCCGCAGGCTCTGCCGATCCACGGCCCCTCACGCCGATCGATCCTGCCGCACGATTCGGCGGCCTGCGGCTGCAGCGCGGGCGCCTGCTGGCAGTCCGGGAGGTGCACACCGCTGCTCCCGTTCCCGAGCGCGACATCGTGGACGTTCCGCTCGACGGCTCAGCGGTCGAGCATCCCACCCCCCTGATCTCGCTCGCTGCCGGCAGCGATTTCCTTGCCGGCCCCGCCATCAGCCCCGACGGAACACGTCTCGCGTGGATCGCGTGGAGTCATCCGTCCATGCCCTGGGACGCGGCCGAGGCGCGCGTCGGGATCCTCGGTGCCGATGGCGTGCACGACGTCCGCACGCTGTCACGCACCTGTACGACGCAGGTGGCCTGGGCGGCAGACGGCTCGGTGCTCTTCACCGATGACCCCACCGGGCGCTGGAACCTGTACGCCACGTCTCCGGATGAGGTCGCCCAGCGCGCTCTCGCACCCGCGGACGCGGACACCGGTGGGCCACTCTGGGTGCTCGGAGCACGATGGTTCGCGCCACTGGAGGACGGACGCATCGTGGCGGTGCGCACGAACGGCACCGATGAGCTCGTGCTGATCACCGGCGAGAGCGTGCAGGCGCTGAACGTGCCGATCACCAGCGACGTCCACGTGGAGGCCGTGCGCGGATCCCGTGTGCTGCTATCCGGCAGCAGCGCCACGATCCCGACGGGCTTCTGGGTGGTCGACGCGGATGAGGCCGCCGAGCCGCGCCTCATCGCCGGGGGCACGCTGCCCTGGGACGCGTCGTGGCTGCCGGTGTCGCGCCAGGTGAGCTTCGCCGGTGAGCGCGGCGAGGTGCATGCGTTCGACTATCCGCCCACGCATCCCACGGCGACGGCGCCGGTGGGAGAACGTCCCCCGTACGTAGTGCTGGCTCACGGCGGTCCCACATCGCATGTCTCGGGTGGCGTCTCCTCCGTGGTCGCCTACTTCACCAGCCGCGGAATCGGAGTGCTGGACGTGAACTACGGAGGATCGACCGGCTATGGGCGCGCGTACCGTGAACGTCTCGCGGGTGCCTGGGGCATCGTCGACATCGATGATGTGCTGAACGCGGCGGCATCCTTCGCCGCCACGGGTGCAGCGGACTCTGCACGCCTCGCGGTGAAGGGCGGTTCTGCCGGCGGACTCACCGTGTACGGCGCTCTCGAGCGCGGCGATACCTTCTCCGCCGGAATCAGCCGGTACGGCGTCGCCGACCTTCGCACGCTCGCGACGGATACGCATGACTTCGAGGCACGCTACCTCGACGGACTGATCGGTCGATTCCCCGAGGATGAGGACATCTACGTCGAGCGTTCGCCTCTGACGCACGCGGATCGCATCGCCGCTCCGGTGCTGATCCTGCAGGGTGCCGACGATCCCGTCGTGCCGCCGTCGCAATCGGAGATGATCCGGGATGCTCTCGCTGCGCGTGGCGTGCCGCACTCCTACGTCCTCTACCCGGGGGAGTCCCACGGATTCCGCAGTCGCGACACCATCATCGACGCGACGGAGCGCGAACTGGCGTTCCTCGCCGCCGCGTGGGGCTTCGCGCCCGAGGGAATCGCCCCGCTGAGCTTCGACTGAACCTGGAATGACGAACGGGCGGTGCCTCCTCAGAGGCACCGCCCGTTCGTGCGAGATTACTTCGACGTGCCCTGAGACACCGAACCCTGTAGCTGACGCTGGAACAGGATGTAGACGACGAGCACCGGGATGATCGTGATCATCACGGCCGCGAACATCTGACCGAAGTCGAGGGCGTATCCCGCCGAGGACGCATAGGACGCCATGCCCTGAGAGAGCACGTAGTTGTCCTTGTTGGTGTTCAGCGAGATCGGCAGCAGGAACTGGTTCCACAGCCCCAGGAAGTTCATGATCGCGACCGCCGACATTCCCGGCTTGGCCATCGGCAGCATCACCTGGAAGAACGTGCGCCATTCGCTGGCACCGTCGACGTAGGCGGCTTCCTGAATCTCGTACGGCAACGACTTGAAGAACGAGAAGAGGAAGAACACCGTGAACGGCAGCGCGAACGCCACATACGTGACGATGAGACCCGGCAGCGTGTTCAGCAGCCCCATACTCTGCAGGATGAAGAACAACGGCACGATCGCGAGGAACACCGGGAAGGTGAGGCCGGCGAGCATCAGGTAGTAGATCACCCTGCTGCCCGGCAGCTCGAAGCGCGCCAGAACATACGCACACATCGCCCCCAGCACCATGACGAGCACGAGCGAGACGCCCACCACGATCACGGTGTTGATGAACATCTGGCCGAACGCGTTGTCCACCCAGGCACTGACGTAGTTGTCGAAGTTCCAGTCGGCGGGCAGGCCGAACGGCGACGCGAAGATCTCCTTCGTCGTCTTGAACGAGCCGATCAGCGTCCAGATCATCGGGAGGATGACGACCAGCGACCACAGCGCCATGACGACGTGCGAGGCACCGCCCACCACCTTGTCGCTGGTGGTGGATTTCACCGTGCGCACCGGGAGCGGAGCGCGGGACTTGCGGTTGATCGTGACGGAGGCACGGGTGTCGGCGCTCATGAGCGACCTCCTTCATCACGACCGGCGAAGAGACGGAAAAGGCCGATGATCAGCGCTGCGAACAGCAGCGTGATGACGGCGAGCACGATGCCCATCGCGGTGGCGAGACCAAACTGGCCTTTCTCGAACGCGGTGCGGAACAGGTACTGGCTCATCACCAGGGTGCTGTTGCCAGGACCGCCCGTGGAGTTCAGACCGGCCATGTAGACGAACGCATCGAGAGCCATGATGCCGAGGTAGATGTACGCCGTCTGAACGTTGTCGCGCATCTGCGGCAGGAGGATCGAGCGCACCGTACGCCAGCGACCGGCGCCGTCGATGCGGGCCGCCTCCAGAGTCTCCGCGGGAATGCCCTTGATCGCGGCGATGAACAGGATCATGTAGAACCCGACCATGCTCCAGACGATCACGAAGATCGTCGCGCCCATGGCGGTGCGCTCGTCACCGAGCCAGGAGAACTGATTCGTGTCCAACCCGATGAGCCCGAGAACTCCGTTGAACAGGCCCGTCGGCGCGTAGATCATGTTCCACAGGATCGCGATCACGATCGCCGGGATCACATACGGGAAGAACGAGATCACGCGGTAGAAGGTGGACCCCTTGAGACCGCGGACCTGGCCGTGGCTGGGCCCGCCCACCGTGATCATGCTGGCGAAGATGAGTGCGATGACGATCGTGATCAGCGGCACGATCAGCGCGAGCACGATGTTGTTCATCATCGCGCGCATGAAGATCGGGTCGTTGAAAAGGGTGACGAAGTTCTGGATCCCGGTGAACTGCATGTTCGGCGAGAAGCCGGTCCAGTTCGTCATGCCGTAGTACAGCGCCTGCACGAACGGCGAGATGACGAAGATCAGGAAGATCGCCAGCGGCACTCCGAGGAACACCACCAGGAACGAGACGAAGTCAAACGTCAGCTTCCGCCGCCCCAGACGGGACGGCTTGCGCCGCCCCGTCTGGGCTGCTGTGACCGCGGCCGTCGCCAGGGCCGGTCCACCGCTGACGGTGGAATTGCTCACTTGATCTCGATCTTCTCGACGGAGCTGTCGTTGCGGACTTTGTCGACGAGGGCCTGGAGCTGCTTGGTGATCTCCTCAACGGTCATCTTGCCGTCCAGGAACGAGTTCCAGATCGGGAGCTGATCAGAGTTCATGCCATACAGGTTGGTGGACTTGATGGTGAACATGCCCGACCCTGCCGCGTCGATCATCTCGACCTGCGACA